>JAICIL010000019.1 GCA_025924435.1 Chloroflexia bacterium
ATCGTCGCTATGTCCGCACCGAAGGCCGCGAGGAATCCCGCATTCTTGTGAAGGTCGGCTATCAACCGTTGCCGTTCGTCGAGCAGGCGGGCAATCGTCGCCTCATCAATAAACGGGTTATCCGCGCCATCGGCCATTTCGCCTTGTCCCCCCTGCCATTATCGGCATGCCGCAACTTCACCGTTACTTCACCGTTACTTCACCGCACTGGCCGACACGCCGCTCACACTGGCGACAATAGCGTACAGATCATCCCTCGTATTGTACCCGATTTTCCCCGCTATACACGGAATAGAATGCTCTCGCGTACGCTGTGGTACACTGGATAACACGAACCCGTTTCGCCCCACATCGGCGTTGGGAGCAGGGGGTCGGAGGTTCAAATCCTCTCGCCCCGACCAGCGATCGTTGCGGCGGACGGGGGCGCGAAACCTCGTCCGCTTTTTGCTTGTCGCGGTGTTGAATTGGTGAAACACGGCACACCGTTTTTCGTATCTTATTGAGTAGCCGCACGCACGTGCGAATCGCATCTATGAAAGCGAACCGAACAAATGACGGCGACAGCATCACCAACGACGAACGATGACCGCGGAATCCTCGACGCAATCGTCCACGAGAACCATCGAACCGGGGCGTCTCATCACGCCCCGACGATCCAGGATACCGACGAACTCGTGCTGATCGAGCGCGCAATCGCCGGCGACGAGCGGGCGTTCGCGGAACTCGTCACGCGCTATCAAACAGCGGTGTACAACCTCGCGTATCGAATGCTCGGCGACGCGGGCGAAGCGGAAGACGCCGCCCAGGAAGTCTTTCTGCGCATTTACCGGCGGCTGGCGACGTACGATGCCGATCATCGTTTCTCCACCTGGGTCCTTTCGATTGCCAGCCACTATTGCATAGACCTGCTCCGGCGGAAACGACCCTGGCTGGTGCCGCTCGAGAACATCTCCAACTGGATGCGGGCGCGCTCGCGCGGGCCGGAGGCGGCGGCGCTGGTGCAGGAGCAGCAGGATACCGTGCGCAATCTGCTCGCGAAATTGCCCGAACATTACCGCCTCGTGCTGCTGTTGCGGTACTGGCACGACCTCGGCTACGAGGAGATCGCGCAGGTCGTTGATCTGCCCGTCAGCACGATCAAGGCGCGCCTGCACCGCGCGCGGAACGCGCTGGCGGCGCTGGTGAATGGCGACGGGAGGCTTGCCGATGCATTGCAAGCAAACTCGTAGCCTCCTCCTCCAATCGCTCGAACACCCCCTCGACGCCGCGCGCGAGCGCGCGGTGCAGGCGCATGTCGCGGAATGCACCGAATGCCGCCGGTTCGCCGAGGCGATGCACATGTGGCCCGCGCATGCCGGCGCCCAGCAGCGGCGACGTGGCGCGCCGGACCTCACCGAGCGCGTGCTGGCCAATGTCCGCCCGTTGCCGCCTCCGTGGGTCTATCGGCACGAGCAGCAGCAGAAGCAGATGCCGCACCTCGTCGCCTTCGTCGTCGGTGCGCTCGGAGTCTCACTCGCCTTTTTGATGCTCTGTCTGACGCTCGTCGTCGCCCTCACCGGGCAGTCCCAGCCGGCATCGGGACGGCAGCGGCAATTAATGGTGCCGGAGGTGTGGCACGATGTTCAGGTCTGGATGAATAGCGTGCCGACCGATCACGCGCATGCGCTTGTGACGGTCGTGGTCGCTCTCGCGTTCTTCGCACTCGTCGTGTCGTGGTTCCGCACCCTTTCGATGCATGTTGGCCGTGACCGTCAGTAGTTCCGCCACCGAATTCATGCCAATTATTCGCTTCGAGCGCGCGACGCGCCGATACACGACGGGTCGGGGCACCGTCACCGCCCTTCACGAGGCGACGTTCGCGATCGCGCGCGGCGAGTGGGTGGCGATTGTCGGGCCGTCCGGCAGCGGCAAGAGCACCCTGATGAATCTTCTCGCCGGCATTGATCGGGCGAGCGCGGGCGAGGTGTGGGTCAACGGCCAGGAGTTGACGCACCTCTCGGAGGAGCGGCTGGCGCGCTGGCGCGGGCGGCAGGTCGGCATCGTCTTCCAGTTCTTCCAGTTGATGCCGACGCTGACGGCGCTCGAAAACGTCGTCCTGCCGATGGAACTGCGCGGGCGGTGGCGCGGCGCGCGCCGGAAAAGGGCGCTGGCGCTCCTGGAGCGGGTCGGCGTCGCCGACCTCGCGGCCAGCCTGCCCGCGCAGATGTCGGGCGGGGAGCAGCAGCGGGTGGCGATCGCCCGTGCGCTCGCCAACGACCCGGCGATCCTGCTCGCGGACGAGCCGACCGGCAATCTCGACTCCGCGACGGGCGAGCGGATCATCGAATTGCTGGCGGACCTCGCGGACGGCGAGCGCACGCTCCTCATCGTCACGCACGACGTGCGCCTCGCCGCCCGCGCGCCGCGCACGATCGGGCTTGCGGACGGCGTCATCATGCAGGACACTATGGCATCCGCCGGGACGGCCCTCACCGAGGCGCCGCTCGCAGGGGCGAACGACAGGGCATAGCGGGTGGGCGCGGCGCGACGGATCGGTGTATCACGCGCATGACGGTACTGGTCACCAAGACAATCCGCGATTTCGGCGTGCGCCGCCTCCGGTCGGCGCTCCTGCTGCTGGGCATCGTCATCGGTGTCGCGGGGGTCGTCGCCATCGCCTACACCGCCCGCAATCTCGCCGGCGCGCAGCGCGCGGCGTACGTCTCCGCCTCGCAGGCCGATCTCTTCATCAATGTGCGCAACTTCCCGCCCGGCCTGACGAATGTCATCCTCGAAAACGACAACGTTAAAACCGTCGAATCGCGGGTCGGCGATTACCTCCAGTGGTCGAACGGCGGCCCGTACCGGGACGTCCTGATCTACGGCGTCCACGACTTCGGCAACATCCAGATCAACCGCCCGACGCTGGTCGCCGGGCGCTGGCCGGGTAAGGGCGAGGCCGTCCTCGATTATTCGTCGCGGCGGCTGCAACCCGTCGAGATCGGCGACACGATCGCGCTGCGCGAGAGCGTGGCGACCGAACCCGTCTACGCGCGGATCAGTGGCTTCACCCGCACACCGGGGGAGGCGGACGCCTCGATCCAGAATCGCGCGACCGGCTACGCGCCGGCGGCGGACGTGCAGTTGTGGCGGCAGGAGCCGGGGGACAATCAACTGCTCATGCGCCTCTCGGAACTGCGGCGGGCGACCGAGACGCGGCAAGCGATCATCCGCGTGCTGGACAAGCGGGGCATCGCGCACGGGCAGGGCACGATCCGCGACCCGCAGCAGGCGGTGGGGACGAAGGAACTCGGCGCGCTCCTGCTCTTGATGTCGGTCTTCTCGGTGATCGGCGTCGTGCTCAGCGGGTTCCTCGTCTGGAACACGATGACGGCGGTGATGGCGGAGGAGATGCGCCAGGTCGGCATCCTGCGCGCGCTCGGCGCGAGTCGCTGGCAGGTGCTGCGCACCTATCTTTTGCCGGCGGTTGTCGTCGGCTTTGTCGGCAGCATCGCGGGGATCGCCGCCGGGGTCGTCGGCGGCGGCGCGCTCGCCGGCTTTCTCGGCGGGCTGATCGGCCTCGCCTTGCCGCCGTTCACGCTCGCCCCGCGCGAGGTGCTGCTTGGCTTGCTCGTCGGGCTGGGCGTCGGCATCGGCGCGGCGATCCTCCCCGCGTGGCAGGGGACGCGCGTCACCGCGCTCGAACTGCTGCGGAACTACGGCGTGCGCGCGGATTACGGCGTCGGGTTCGTCCAGAGGTTCCTCGCCCGCCTGCGGGGCACGAGCGCGATGCTCGCGATGGCGGTGCGGAACACCTGGCGGCGGCGCGTCCGCTCGGTCGTGACGATGCTCGTCGTCGGGATCGGCGCGGCGGCCTTCATCGGCACGCAAGCCCTCAACGCGTCGGTGTCGCACACGATTGATACCCTCTACTCCATCTACGCCTCGGATGCGTGGCTCAGTTTCAACCGATCAATGAATGTGCAATTCACGGACGAACTGCGTCGCGATCGGGATATCGTCGCGTCGGAGGGGTGGGTGCGCGACGATGCGTACGTGCAGCAAACCCTGACCGATCTCTGGGGCATCCCGTCCGACACAGACCTCTATCTCCACCAGGTGACGGCGGGGCGCTGGTACTCCGCCCACGACCCGGCGGAAGTGGTGGTGACGGCGAACCTCGCGCGCAATCTCGGACTCCGTGCGGGCGACCCGCTGACCGTCGTCTTCCGCAAGCGGCAGCAGACATACAGCATCGTCGGGATCGTGGACGACGAGAGTACGTATCTCGGCAGCCGCGCGACCGGCAAGATCTTCATGACGCCGGAGAACGCGAACACGCTGCGGGGGACGGGCGATGTCGCGGACTTCTTCGCCGTCCGCTTCACGGACTCATCCCCAAGCGGCGTGAACGCGGCGCTCCGGCGGGTCGAGCAGCAATTTCGCACCTACGAACCGGAGGCGCTCGCCGCCTACGAGGACCGCTCGAACACGGAGAACACCATCCGCATCCTCACCGTGCTGCTGGACGCGATGGTGATCGTCGTCGCGGTGATCGGGGTGGTCGGCCTCGTCAACACCCTGATCCTCAACATCACCGAGCGGCGGCGCGAACTGGGCATTTTGCGCTCGATCGGCGCGGGCGGCGGCGCGCTGATCCGCCTGCTCATCAGCGAGGGGATCGTGCTCGGCGCGCTCGGCTACGGGCTGGGGCTGGCGGGCGGCTACGCGCTCGCCCGCTATCTCGTCGCGCTCGCGGGGGCCGAACTCTTCCGCATGCAATTCACGCTCTCGCCGCTCGTTCTGCTGCTTACCGGCGCGCTGACGCTCGTCGTCGCGGCGGGTTCGAGCGTCGCGCCCGGCATCCTCGCGGCGCGCCTGCGCCCGATCGAGGCGGTGCGCTATGAGTAGGCGGTCGGCGGCCCTCGCGTTCGCGGTGCTGATCGTCGCCGCGGTCGCGGTCGCCGCCGTCTGGGCGGGCCTTTTCCGCACACGCGGCGGGAGCGTCCATACCGTGACGGTCGAACGGCGCGCCGAATTGAGCGCGACGGTGCAGGCGACGGGGAAGGTGGACGTGACCGGGAGGCTGCCGATCCCGCTGTCGCAAGCGGGGACGGTGCGCGTCGTGGCGGTCCGGACGGGCGATGCGGTGCGCGCGGGCGATCTCATCGTCGCGATGGACGACACGCGCCAGCGCCAGGACGTGCAGGCGGCATCGGACGCGCTCGACGCGGCGCAGTATGGCCTGACGGGCGCGCGGGCGCGCGGGGGCGGTGATCCGGGCGGCAGCGCGGCGATTGCGACCGCCGAGGCGGCGGTGCAGGACGCCCAACGCCGCCTCGACGCCGCGCGGGACGCGCTCCGGCGGACGCTCGTGCTCGCGCCGATAGACGGCACGATCCTCTCCGTCTCCGTTGTGGAGAGAGGCAGCTACAATCAGGGGCAGGAAATCGCCCAGGTCGCCGATTTGCGGAACCTCGTCCTCACGGTTGATCTGGACGAACTCGATGTGCCGCGCCTCGGCGACAACCGCGCGGCAAAAATTATTTTCGATGCCTTCCCCGGCAAGGAGGTCACGGGCACGCTCGTCTCCGTCGCGCCGGTCGCGACGAACCGGGGCGGGCGCACCGTCTACGAAGGCAACGTGACCTTCGCCCGCCCGCCCGATCTCGATTTGCGCCCCGGCATGGGCGCGGACGTCACCGTCGCGACGCGCACCGAGCAGAATGTCCTCGTCGTGCCGGACCTCGCGGTCGAGACGATCGGCGCGAAGACCTTCCTGACCGTCCTGCGCGGCGACGGCTCACACGAGCGCGTCGAGGTGCGCACGGGCATCCGCACGAACGGCGTGATCGTCATCGCCAGCGGCGTCGGCGAAGGCACGCGCGTCGTCGTGCCGTAGGCTATCGAATTGCGACAGAGATAACGGATGATTCCGGTGGCGGCAGGCTGATGAACAATGCACCGCATGGGGTCGCCTGATGAATCGCAAGCGCGCGCACCGTCGATCCTGACGTCGTATACTGTCCGCGACGCAGTGCTCGATTCCGCTTCCCGTGGGGATTGTGCCATGCACTCACCCATCGACACCCCCATGATCTCCCCCGTGATCGTTGGCCGCGCTCCTTATCTCACCGCGCTCCAGGAGCACATGGACGCGGCGCTCGCGGGCCGTGGCGGCACGACCCTCGTCGCGGGCGAGGCGGGTATCGGCAAGTCGCGCCTCGTGGCGGAGATGCAGGCGCGGGCCGCCGCGCGCGGGATGCGCGTCCTGACCGGGCGCTGTTTCGAGCATGATCATGTCCTGCCCTACGCGCCGCTCGTCGATCTGCTGCGGACGCACGCCGGGCAGTCGCCAGCGGCCACCGTCCGGAACATCGCCGCCGTCACCCCCGACATCATCCAGCTCGCGCCGGACCTCGTCCGATCGTTTCCGGACCCCACTCCAGCCCCCGCGCTGGCTCCGGCCCAAGAGCGACGACGTCTGGTGCATGCGTGGGCGGAGTTCGTCACGGGCCTCGGATCGGCGCACCCGATCCTCATCACCGTGGAGGACTTGCACTGGGCGGACGACGCCAGCCTCGACACACTCGTCGCCATCGCGCGCGGCATTGCGGGGCGGCCAATCCTCCTCGTGCTCACCTACCGGACCGACGAGCTCACCCCCGGGCTGGGGCATCTCTTGGCGCAGATTGACCGCGAGCGGCTCGCGTCGGAGGTGCGGCTGCAGCGCCTCGCACTCGCGGAGGTGGACGCGATGCTCCGGGCGATCTTCGACCAGCCGCAGCCGATCCGCGCCGATTTCCTGCACGCGATCCACACGCTCACCGACGGCAATCCGTTCTTCATCGAGGAGGTGGTGCGCGCGCTCGTCGCCGCGGGCGATATCTTCCGGGAGGGCGGCCGCTGGGAGCGCCGGGCGCTGGCGCAACTGCACATCCCGCGCAGCGCGCAGGAGGCGGTACTGCGGCACAGCCAGCATCTGAGCCCGGAGGCGCATCGAGTCTTGCGGCTCGCGGCAGTGGCCGGCCGCTTCTTCGACTTCGCCGTGCTCGCGGCGCTCACGGGCCACGACGAGACGACGCTGCTGGGGATCGTGCGCGAGTTGATCGCCGCCCAACTTGTCGTGGAGGAATCGGCGGAGCGGTTCGCCTTCCGTCACGCGCTGACGCGCCAGGCGATCTACGCGGGGCTGCTAGCCCGCGAGCGTCGCACCCTCCATCGGGCGATCGGGGAGACGATCGCCCGGCTCCACGCGACGGACCCGGAGCCGTACCTCGGGGATCTCGCCTATCATTTCGCCGAGGGCGAGGCGTGGGCGCGGGCGCTGCAATACGGGGAGCGCGCCGGCATCCGCGCACTCTCTCTCTTCGCCCCGCGCGCGGCGGTTGAGCACTTCACCCGCGCCATGGATGCTGCCGCGCGCCTCTCGATCTCGCCGTCGCTATCGCTTTCGCGCGCACGCGGCCAAGCGCGTGCCACTCTCGGTGACTTCGACGGCGCCCGCATGGATCTCCAGGCCGCCCTGACGCGTGCCGGGGCGGAGGGAGACCGCCTCGCCGAGTGGCACACGCTGCGCGATCTCGGGGGGTTGTGGGAGGGCCGCGACTACACCCTGGCAGGGGAGCATCTCACCCGGGCGCTCACATTAGCGCGCGCGCTGGACACCCCACAGCTCATCGCCGAGAGCCTGACCCACCTCGGGGGCTGGTATCTCAATACCGAGCGCCCCGACGAGGCCGAGCGGTGCCTCCAAGACGCGCTGGCGGTCTTCGAACGCACCGGTGATCGCCTCGGGATCGCCCGGACGGTCGATCTCCTCGGCACGGTGAGCGACATCGCCGGGGACATCGCCGCGATGCGGCAGCGCTACGAGCGTGCCGCAATCCTCTTCCGCGCGTTGGGCGACCGCCAGGCGCTCTGCTCCACCCTCGCGACGATGCTGATCCCCGGCGGGGCGTACATCTTCGAGACGGTCGTCGTCCCGCCCCATATCCCCGCGGCGCAGACGATGCGGGAGGCGGAGGAATCGCTCGCCCTGGCGCGCGAGATCGGCTGGCGCGCGGGGGAGGCGTACACCCTCCTCAACCTCGCGATGCATCACGGCGCGTACGGCGAGTACGGGCGGGCGCTGGAGGCCGCCCGCGACGGGCTCGCGATCGCGCGGGAGATCGACCACCGCGAGTGGACGGCGCACGGCGAGTGGACCCACGGGATGATCCTCACCGACCTGCTCGCATCCGAGGATGCGCGCGATCATTTCAGTCGCGCCCACGCGTTCGGTCGCGCGAGCGGCTCCTTACACTGGCTGCACATCACGGCGGCCGCGCTGGCCGAGAACCACATCGCACTGGGCGAACTTGGCGCGGCCGCGGCGGTCATGGCGGAGATCGCGCCCGACCTGCCGATACGCACACTCGGGCAGCGGCGGGTTTGGCTCGCCCGGGCGAAACTGGCGCTCGCTCGTGGCGAGGCGGCGGGCGCGCTCGCTACCATCGACCGGCTTGTCGCCAGCGCCGCCGGTCGCACCGGCGAGCACGACATCCCGCTACTCGCACTCCTGCGCAGCGAATGCCTGATGGCACTCGGGCGATGCGACGAAGCAGCGGAGCCCGTACGCGCGGCGGTGCACATCGGCACGGGACGCGGCCTGCTCCCGCTCAGCTGGCGTGCCCACCTGGCGCTCGGCCGACTGTCTGCCGCGGGTGGCGCCGCCAACACCGACGGGCACTACCAGTCCGCGCGCATGATCATCGCGCAACTGGAGGCAAGTCTGCCCGACGGCGCGCTCCGGGACGCATTCGCCGCGCGCACCACCGCGCTCGTGCCCGCGGATTCGCACCCGGCCGCGCGGCGGGACAAGAATACCCTCACCGCCCGCGAGCGGGAGGTGGCGACGCTCGTGGCGCGCGGCCTCTCCAACCGCGACATCGCCGACACGCTGTCGATCGGCGAGCGCACGGTCGAGACGCACGTCGGCCACATCCTCGGGAAGCTGGGATTCGCATCGCGGGCGGAGATCGCGGCATGGGCGGTCGCGTCGGGCCCAGCAGGCGCACCGGCCTGAGAGCACGCCCCCGCCACCCCGGCCCTCGGTATCTGCCCACCGCTCATCCGTACCGCGACAGACCGATCTCCGTACCGCGCCGCGCCGGGAATCCGTACTCCCCACGATGCGGCCGCCCTCTTGCGCCCTTACATTGAAAGCGTCGGCACCATCCTGCTCTCCCGTCCGGCGGCCTTGGGCGGAGAGACCCGCGAAAGGAGCATCGCGATGACCGCCAGCGTGAACGGCGCCGTGGAGATCGGCACGCTCGACAATGAGACGATCGAGACGTTCGCTACAAGTATGCGCGGCCCAATCCTGCGCCCCGGCGATCCCGACTATGACGGCGCACGCGCGATCCAGAACGGCATGATCGACCGCCATCCCGCCCTCCTCGCCCGCTGCACGGGCGTGGCCGATGTCATCGCGGCGGTGAACTTCGCTCGCGAGCACCACCTGCTGCTCTCCGTCCGTGGCGGCGGGCATAACGTCGCGGGCAATGCCGTCTGCGACGGCGGGCTGATGATCGATCTCTCCCTCATGCGCGGTATCCACGTCGATCCTGGAGCCCGCATTGCGCATGTCCAGGGCGGAGCGACGTGGGGCGATCTCGACCGCGAGACGCAGGTCTTCGGCCTCGCCACCCCCGGTGGGGTGGTCTCCACGACTGGAATCGCGGGACTGACGCTCCACGGCGGCATGGGCCATCTGCGCAGCAAGTACGGGCTTAGCCTCGACAATCTGCGCGCGGTGGACATCGTCACCGCGGATGGGCAGGTGCGCCATGCCAGCGCGCAGGAGAACCCGGACCTCTTCTGGGCGGTGCGCGGAGCGGGGAGCAACTTCGGCGTCATTACCGCCTTCGAGTTTGACCTTCACCCAGTTGGCCCCACGGTGATGCTCTGCGCGGTGCTGTATGCCCTGGAAGACGGGCCCGCCGTCCTGCGGCAGTGGCGGGACTACATCGCCACGACCCCTGAGGAGTTCACCCCACTCGCCGTCTTCTGGAGCGTGCCGGAAGGCTTCCCGCCGGAGATCGTCGGCAAGCCGATCGTCATCCTCGCCGGGGTCTACGCTGGCCCGGTCGAGGAGGGCGAGCGCGTCGTCCAGCCGATGCGTGCGTTCGCGACACCACTGCTCGATATGAGCGGACCGACACCCTTCGCCGCGGTGCAGAGCGCCTTCGATCCCTTCTTCCCGAAGGGGCTGCGGCAATACTGGAAGTCCACCTACGTGCGCGAACTGAGCGACGCGCTGCTGGACGCGCTCTGCGCGCTGGCGGCTGCGCGCCCGTCGCCGAAGACGACGATGGACATCTGGCCGCAGACAGGCGCGGTAGCCCGAGTCGGGTCTGAGGAGACCGCGTTCGGGGAGCGGCACCCGTTCATGATCGCCTTCGAGTCCTCGTGGACCGATCCGGCGGAGGACGCGACGAATATCGCCTGGGCACGGGACGGATGGGCCTCGATGCAGCGGTTCGCGTCGCGCGGGATTTATCTCAACTTCCCCGGCTTCGGGGAGGAGAAGGAGGAATTGGTCAAGGCAGCCTACGGGGCGAACTACGCACGGTTGAAGGCACTGAAGACGCAGTACGATCCGACGAACCTCTTCCGCATGAATCTCAACATCCCGCCATCCCCGTGAGCGGCGGATAGCGACGCGATCGGCAAACGGTCGGCAGGTTCCCAAAGGAGGCACACGATGTTCGGCACGGTAGCGCGCATGACGGTGCAACCCGGCAAAGAGGGCGAGTTCGTGGCAATCGGCGAAGAATGGACGAAGGAGCGGGGCGCGGCGACCGGGCAGGTCGCGGAGTACGTGTTCAAAATGGAAGGGCAACCCGGGGACTACTACGTCATCGGGATCTTCCGCGATCGCGAGAGCTATTACGCGAACGCGCGGGACCCGGAGACCGATCGCTGGTACCGCCGGATGCGAGAGACGCTCGCAGTCGACCCCGAATGGCATGATGGCGAGGTAGTCGAGTCGGAAATCCTCATTGGCATCTGAGCGGCGCGGTGGCGTGTCGCGCGGTGCGTAGGCACCTTTCCACCGTGCGGGAGGGGGCGAACGGGAGGATGGCGCGATGCGCGATGTCGCGTTGTTCGCCGCTCTCGCGCGGACCTGTGCGCAGTACATCCGCAGCGAGACCGCCAGCCACGGGCCGATTGGGGCACGCCGCACCGGCTCACACCGGGGATGCAAAAACTCATCGAAGGCCTCGCCCTGCAACGGCCACCACCGACGGCGGCGCAGGTCCATCGCCAGGTCGCGCGGATCGCCCGGAAGCAGGACTGGCCGGTGCCGCGTTACCGCACCGTCGCCGCGCGCATCCACCGCATTGACCCTAGCCTCGTCACGCTCGCTCACGCGGGAGCCACTGCCTATCGGGAGACCTTCGACTTGCTCTACCGCCGCGAGGCCAGTAGTGCCAACACGATCTGGCAGGCCGATCACCCGCCACTCGACTCCGGATACATGGGGAGAATGGCACCCGGGTGCGTCCCTGGCTGACCGCCATCATTGACGACTACAGCCGCGCCATCGCGGGCTACCGGCTCAGTGTCCAGTCCCCCTCCTCGTTGCAGACCGCCCTCGTCCTGCGTGACGCGATCTGGCGCAAGGCCGATCCGCGCTGGCATGTCTGCGGGATACCCGAGACCTTTTCTCGATGGTCGGACGACCGCGAGGACGTGGGTGGATCGAGCGGTTCTTCCAGACGGTCAATCATCTCTTCCTCATCGGACTGCCCGGCTACGCGCCATCCGGCACGCGGACGCCCGCGCCGGTCTTGACGCTCCCTGAACTTGACCAGCGGTTCCGCACTTTCCTGCCGGACGACTACCACCACCGGATGCACGGCGAGACGGGCGTGCCGCCGCAGGAGCGCTGGGAGGCGAGCGGCTTCCTCCCCCAACTGCCGGAGTCATTGGCCCAACTCGATCTCTTACTCTTGATGGTGGCCAAGCCACGCAAGGTGCAGCAGGATGGGATTCATTTCCAAGGATTACTGTTGCAGGTGACACCAGCGATGCAATTGCGCATCAACTTATGCGGCTCCTCCGCCGCTTTTGGACTCCACGGATGATTTCGAGGCTTCATCGAGGACATTCACGTACTGGTTGATGCGCAGTTTCGCCTCGGCGCCGAGCCGGTTGACCTCGTCGCTCAGGCTGCTGACGCCCTGCTGGAGCATCTCGACGAGCCGGTCAATGGATTCCTCGATCAGCGGCATGTTTTCGCGCACCGCGTTCTGGAGTTGCTCGTCAATGTTCGCGAACTGCGAGCCGAGCATCGCGCTCAATTTCGCCCGCCCCTGCTCGCTGCGCATGTAGATGATGAGCGCAACCGCCCCCGCCGAGAGCGCGCCCCCCGCGCCGATGCGCGCCATTTTCTGCCCCTTCGTGTCGCCGTCGTTCGTCGTCACCGCCATCGGTCGCCTCCTTATTCTGCGCGCTACATTGCAACTTGCGCGCCGTCAGTCTGTTCACACGCTTCCTCGTCTATCTCCGGGATGAGCCGTTCGAGCAGGGTCGCGAGCCGCCCGGCAGCCCGCGCCCCTTCGCGCAACACCTCGGCGTGGCTGAGCGATGCCGCACCCGCGACATTGGTGATCGAGGAGAAGGCGAGCACATCCATGCCGCACTGCCGCGCGACGAGCGTCTCCGGTGCGGTGGACATGCCGACCGCGTCCGCGCCGACGGCGCGGAGGAACCGTTGCTCGGCGGGCGTCTCGTAACTCGGGCCGCCGACCATCGCGTAGACGCCCTCGCGCAGGACGATCCCGGCGCTCGCGGCGGCGGCGTGGGCGCGGGCGCGCAGGTGCGGCGCGTAGAGCAGCGTCGAATCGAGGAAGTGCGGGCCGCCGCGCAGCGGGTGATGCCCCGTGAGGCCGGGCAGATTGAGATGGTCCGTGAGGACCATCAGATCGCCGACGCCGAAGTCCGGGTTGAGGCCGCCCGCCGCATTCGTCAGGATCAACGTCGCGATTCCGGCGCCGTGCAACAGGCGGACGTAACCCGCGACCGTCGCGATGCTAACGCCCTGATAGTAGTGCAGCCGCCCGCCGACGAGCAGGACGGGAACGCCGCCGCAGGAAGCGAGGGCGAACTCGCGGCGATGGCCGGGCACCTCGCCCGCTTCCACCGGCATGAACGCCGACCACGGCCAGCGCCCGATGACCGGCCATGCCGCCAGCGCGCCCCCCAGCCCCGATCCGAGCGTCACGGCGATACGGGGAGATGCCCCGGTCGCCTGGATGACGGCCGCGAAATCCTCCCCGTGCCGCGCTGGTGTTGGCGCTCCATCGGGCATCATCGCGCGCTCATATCCGGTTCAGTAGTTCGGTTCGCTTGGCGTCATACTCGGCTTGCGAGATCGCGCCGCGCGCCCGAAGGTCGGCGAGTTTCGCGATGAGGGACGCGGCGTCTTCGTGGGCGGTCGGCGCGACGGCCGGGGGAGCGGCGCGGTAGCCGCTCGTCCGGTCGGCGTAGGCATCGCGCGCCGCGAGCACCGCCCGCTTAAAGGCGAGCGGGTCGGCGACGTGTTCCAGCGTGTCGGTGCCGACATCGTTGCCCGTGACGATCTGCATATCCCCGTAATTCAACATGCGGCCAAAGAGCGTCTGATTCAGCACGAGGTCGTTAATCATATTGAGCGACGAGTCAATCGAGTGCTTGCCGAGCAGCCCGTAGACCTGGATGACGCGATGATCGGTGATGATGTAGTGCTCATTCCGCCAGCGCAGGAACTGGATAAAAACTTGCAAATAGAAGATAAGCGCCGCGACCAGGCAGACGATCAGCACGATCAGACCGGCCTTGGCATTGCTGATTTTCACTTTCGCGACGATGCCGATGGCGAGGAGCAGGATCGTCAGGAAGGCGTTGCCGGCGACCCGCTTCGCCAGCACCGTCCAGTGCGGGTGCGCGGCGAGCAGTTTCTCCTCGCCGTTCCCGAGCAGATCGTCAACGTATGCCATCCCGTCCCTCCCTTTCCGCCCGATACCCGTCATCCATCCGTTGCAGCACGAGGGGCGACCGGAGGTCGTGCTCGGCGGCGGCGCGAATCCACCGGCCAAGCGCCGTGCCCGCCTCCTCCAGCGCGTCCGGCGGCAGGCGCACCTGCACGATCCGCGCGAGCGGCTCCCGCGCGAGGAGGCGGAGCGCCTTGATCGTCGCCGTCTCGATCGGCGGCGCGAGCACATCGAGTTGTCGGCAGGCGGGGCAGAGCAGCCCACCCCGCTCGATGCTGTAGACATACGGCACGTCCGGCGCGATCGGCGCGCCGCACCCGGCGCACGCCGACCAGGTCGGCGCGAGACCGTTGAGCGTCAGGATGAACAACTCGAACCAGCGGCACGTCGCCGCCGTGTCCGCGCCGACATCGAGCGCGACGAGCGCGGCGACGAAGGCGTCGTAGAGCGCGCGGCTGCCGCTCTCCTCCTCGGAGAAGGTGTCCACCAGTTCCGCGAGGTAGTAGGCGGGGCCGAGCAACTCCAGATCCGTGCGGAGGCGCATGAACGGTTCGAGCATCTCGGCCTGCGCGATCACATCGAGGTCGTGCCCCTGCGCAAGCAGCATCGCGCACCGGCAGAACGGCTCCAGATGCCCGGATTTCTTGCTCGTCATCTTGCGGACGCCTTTGGCGACGGCGCGCACTTTGCCGCGGTCGGGCGTGATGATCGTCAGGATGCGGTCCGCCTCGCGCAGGTCGCGACCGCGCAGGACGATCCCTTCGGTGCGGTAGGTTCGTTGTCCCGTCGTGCGTGGCACCGTCGCTCCCCTTTCGATACCGCGATTATCGCAGAGACCGCGCCCGCGCGCATCAGGCCGCGAGGCGAGATTCGCGGTATCATGGTATGGACGCTTCGTCGCGGTGGAGGGTCGCCCGTGCTTGTCGTCCTGGCCGTTCGCGTCCAAAGTGCGCCACTGATCGTCGGGATACCGCTCGCCTTCGTGGGCGGGTTGCTCTCGTTCGTCTCGCCGTGCGTCCTGCCGCTGGTGCCGGGGTATCTCGGTTATCTCGCGGGCACGTCGGTGGGCGAGGGGAGCGCGCCGCGACGGCGGGCGCTGCTCCTCACTGGCGCGGCGTTCGTCCTCGGCTTCTCGACGGTCTTCACCGTCGTCGGCGTCGCGATCGGCCAGTTCCTCACGAATGTCCAGGCGGCGCAAGGGTACGTCCGCTGGATCGGCGGCGTGGTCGTCATCGTGCTCGGCTTCCACATGCTCGGCCTGATCCGCATCCCGTTCCTGAACCGCACGATGAGAATGCAGCCGGGCGCGTCGTTCATGGGCGGCAATCGAGATCGCCTCGGCATCGTCGCGCACCCGCGCGCGACGCCGGAACGTGGCTCCGCGACGGAAACGCCGGGCGCGGAGCGGCGTACCGCGTGGGCGCTGTTCGGGCGGTCGTTCCTGATCGGGACTTTCTTCGCGGCGGGCTGGTCGCCGTGCGTCGGCCCGATCCTGACCGGCATTTACGGCGTCGTCGGGTCGCAACCGGCGAACGGCGGCACGCTGCTGTTCGTGTATTCGCTCGGTCTCGGCGTGCCGTTTCTGTGCGTCGCGTTGCTCTTTGAGAGAGCGAGTGGCGCCCTCCGGCGGGTCAACCGCTATTACGGCGTCATCTCGATCGTCAGCGGGCTGTTTCTGATCGCCATTGGCTGCCTCCTGCTGACCGACACCTTCACCCGGCTGGCGCAGCATGCGCCGCCGATCGGTATTCCCGGCGTGGCGTGACACGGTTGCCCTCCGCCCGTGCGGGCGCGGCGCGGCGCGCTCCTGTGGTATACTGCCGCTCGGTTGGAGTGGCGTGCGGGCGGTTCACGGGCGCCGCTTCCGTGACCGTGGACGCAAACAACGGAGTTTGCCCCATGACCCCCTCGCCGACGACCGACACCTCCACGACGACCGGGCGACTAACCCTCACGGCGTTCCTCGATGCTGTCTGGTGGTTTTTCACCTCCGTGCGCGTCGCGCTCTGGTTGATCGGCGCGACGATCGTCTGGGTGCTCCTCGCCACGCTGGCGCAATCAACCTTCCCCGCCTCGATCGCGCGCGCCATCCCCGCGACGAACGGGCTGATGCAACGCTGGGCGCGGTGGGCGGTCTGGGAATCGCCGTTCTTCCTGCTCACGCTCGGTTTGCTGGTGGTGAGCATCGTCCTCGGCGGGATGGTGAATCGCTGGTCGGGCATCGCGCAGCGCATCTGGCGGCCCGGCCTCCGCACCTCCACCGGCTTTTTCAGCGCCGTCAAGACCGCGCGGACGCTCGATGCGCCGACACCGGAGGCGGGTGTGGCGGCCTTCACGACGACGCTGCGCGCACATCGCTACCGCACGCTCGCCTGGCATGATGACAAGAGCGGCGCGACGCATCTGTACGGCGACAAGAACCGCTTCAGCCTTCTCGCGACCTTCCCGTTCCACACCGGCCTCGTGCTCCTGATCTTCGGCGCGCTGATCGCCGCGACCTTCGGCTGGCGCGAGATTGGCTTCCTCGTGCCGGACGGCTCGGTCCGCCCGGTCGGGTATGGTACCGGCCTGAGCATCCGCAACAACGGCTTCGTGGATGCGTACTACGACGACGGGCGCGCGCGCGATTACTACTCGGATATCGCGATGTATCGGGATGGCCGGTTGGTCAAATCGGGCCGATTGCGCGTCAATAGCCCGATCGGGTACGGCGGCGTGTCGCTGCACCAGGCGACGTACGGGCAGGCGGCGAAGTTCCTCATCACCGACGCGGCGACGGGTGCGGTCCGCTGGGACGACAGCATCCCGATCTACGTCTCCGATGATCGCACCTTCGCGCGGCAGTTCACGGACGCGCTCGGCGAATTCGAGCCGACCGGCGTGCAGCGGCTGGACGATCTCGGCGTCACGGTGCGCCTCGTTGCCTCCGCCGGGTCGCAGGACGAGAAGATCGGCGTCGGGCAGATGGCGATTGCCATCTTCGACAACCGGGCGGTGAAGGCGGGTTCCGCGCCGATCGGCACGGGCAAGCTCGATCCGGGCGGCGCGCTGACTGTCGGCGGCCTGACCTTCACCTTCCAGCGCGAGGTGCGCTTCACCGGCTTGCAGATCACGCACAATCCCGGCTTGCCGGTAATTATCGCCGCCGCCGCGATGATCTTTCTCAGCATCATGGTGACGTTCTACCTGCCGCACCGCCGCGTGCGGGCGCTGGTCGTGCCGCAGCCGGACGGCGCGGCCCGGATGCTGGTCGGCGCGCAGGTGAAACTGGATATCTTCGGCGCGAAGGAGTTCGAGCGAATCGCGGATGAGATCGGCGAGCGCGCAGGCGACGCGGCGCGCGGCGGCACCGGCCCGCCGGTGCCGGATCACGCCCGGTCGGCACCGGAGCCGGCGACGCTCGTCAGTGATTGATCCGCCCGCGCGGCGGACGAAGGGATAAGGCAGAGATGCTGGGAGCACTGAAACTTTCATCGTATTGTCTGTACGGCGCGTTCGTCTGCGCCGTCGCATCCACGATCCTCTACGCCGTCTACGGTGTCGGGCTGTTCCGCGTCCGTGCCGCGCGCATGCAGACGACGACGGGCGAGACGATCACCACCGGCGTCACCGCGCAGCGCACCGAGGGCGGGCCAACGACCGCCGGGTACCTCGCGACGTACATGCAGCGTTCCGCCCTGCTCTTCATGATCGGCGCGCTCGTCTTCCGCACGATCGTCTCGCATCGCGGCCCGTACGGCAACATGTACGAGTTCGCCCTCGCCTTCGCGACGACGATTTGCCTCGCCTACTACGTCATGTCGCGCATCTACCCGGTCAAGGCGCTCGGCGCGCTGGCGATGGCGGCGGCCTCCGCGATCATGCTCTACGGCATCTCCCGCCCCGCCTCCGAGAAGCAGGTGGCGGGCCTCATCCCCGCCTTGCAGAGCAAGTGGATCGCTATCCACGTGCCGATGGCGATGCTCGCCTACGGCTTTTTCACGATCGGTTTCGCGGCGGGCGCGATGTATCTGATCCAGGAGCGGCTGCGGACGGATAAATTGCCGTCGCTCGACGTGCTCGACGAAGTCGGCTACCGCGCGACGGTGGTCGGCTTCCCGCTGATGTTCCTGACGCTCGTCCTCGGCGGCATCTGGGCGTCGGAGGCGTGGGGCGGCTTCTGGACGTGGGATCCGAAGGAGACCTCCGCGCTGGTGACGTGGCTGATCTACGGCTTCTACATGCACGCGCGCGTCGTCCGGGGCATGAAGGGGCGCGGCACGGCGATCATCCTGATCGTCGGCTTCGCGGCGACAATCTTCACGTACTACGGCAACTATTGGTTCACCGGATTGCACGGTTTTGTCGGGCCGGGCGGCCTCGGGGGGGACTGATCCGATGGCGGATGTGGGCCACGACGCGACCACCCCGGAAAGCGTGCCGCCATTGCGGACGCTACCGCGCGGCGTGCAGGTCGGCGTCGGATTGCTGCTCGCCGTCGCGATCATCCTCGGCGTCGCGCTGTTCAACCGCGAGAACGGCGGCGCGGGCCTGACCGATCCGGGCCGCACCGTGCCGCGTGTGGGCGATCACCTTGCCGCCCTGCCGCTCACGACGCCGGACGGCGCGCCCTTCGACATGGCGACGCTGAACGGCCATCCGGTCTGGGTCAATTTCTGGGCCTCGTGGTGCGGGCCGTGCAAGGCGGAGATGCCCGATCTGCAGACGGTCTACGCAGAGGAACGCGCCGCGCATCCCGATCTCATCCTGCTCCTCGTCAACACCGCCGACGTGCACCAGGATGGGCTGAAGTATTATCAGGACTTGCGGATGACCGGCACGCTCGTGTTCAACGACGGCTCGCGCGATGTCGGCCCGTACCGGATCACGAACTTCCCGACGCACCTGATGATTGATCGCAACGGCATCGTGCAGCGCGTCTTGCAGCAATCGCTCGACCCGGCGACGGCGCAGCAGGAGTTGCGGCATATCACCGGTTAGCGCGGCGAATTGCGCGGCTCCCCGCCGCATGGTAGAATTTCGCGCGATGAGCGATGGGCCTGTAGCTCAGCGGTAGAGCAGTGGACTTTTAATCCATTGGTCGTGGGTTCGAATCCCACCGGGCTCACCATATTCCCTCTTGTATAACAGCGAGAAACATACCGATCGCTGCCCCGAACGGCATCCGTGCCCTTCGGGCTGCCCGGTCGCACACACATCGCGGCGCGGCGATGCACCCGTTCGGGCAGTTGAAGAACGGCCCGTCTCCGGCGATACTGAGTCGTTGGGTATCCCGACCCGCGCTACCCAATGAAGCGAGAGGGGATGAGTATGGCGGCTTCCGGCGAGTACGTCCTCGGCGGCACGGAGACGGAGCAGCGGCGACTGCTCCGGCAGGTCGAGGGCTTCGACGCCGAAGCATGCTGGCTGCTCGACCGTGTCGGCGTGCAGCCCGGCTGGCGGGCCATTGATGTCGGCTGCGGCCCCCTCGGCATCCTCGATCGTTTGTCGGAGCGCGTCGGCCCGACCGGGACGGTCGTCGGGCTGGAGCGCGAGCCGCGCTTCGCCGCCATGGGGCGCGCCATCGCCGCCGAGCGCGGCCTGGCCAATGTCGAGTACGTGCAGGCGGACGCCAACGCCACCGGCCTGCCGCGCGGCTCCTTCGACTTCGTCCATGAGCGCCTCGCGATCATCCAGCAGCCCGATCCCGAGCGGATGCTGGCGGAGATGGTCGCCCTCGCCCGCCCCGGCGGCATCGTCGCCGCGCAGGAGATAGACCAGGCCTCCTGGCTGTGCGAACCGCCCCACCCATCGTGGGATACCTTGCTCGCCGCCTTGCGGACGGTGCTCGCGGAGGGCGGCGTGGACTACTTCCTCGGGCGGAGATCCGGGTGAAGGCGGACGAACCCGGCGAATACCGGCGCACGCACCTGGTGGCGATGGTGGAGTCGGTGCGGGACAAGGTCCTCGCGCGCGGGCTGCTCGCTCCCGACGAATTGGATGCCACGATGGATGCGTTGCGGCGGCACCTGGGCGATCCGGGCACCGTGGTGGTGCGGCAACTCCTCTTCCAGGTGTGGGGCCGCAAACCCTGATCGGGGAGCCGCCGCGCCACCGATTGCGCGGCATGTCCGGTCGCCGGCCGCTATTCCGCGATGCGCAGCGCCTCGGCGATGGACTGATCCATCGAGAGCGACGCGCCGGCCTCCCACGCCGCCGACCATGCGGCCTCGCCCATGCGCGCGCGGGCCTCCTCGCGGTGGCGGGCGTAATGCCGGTCGGTGATCGCGGCGTAATCCACGTTGATCGCGTCTCGGATCGCGTGCGCCGCCCCGAAGAGTCGCGCCGCCTGCTCCGCATCCCCCCGCATCGCCGCCGCCGCCGCGATCCCATCGAGCGTCAGGCAAATATCCACCTTCGCGCCGAGTTTGTGGAAGAGGACGAGGCTCTCTCGCATGCAGAGGTGCGCCTGCCCGGCGTTGCCGCCGTCGAGCGACGCCCAGCCGAGGCCATTGAGCACCATCGCGATGCCCCGGCCGTCCTGCAATTCGCGCACGATCGCGAGGCTGCGATTGAGCAGGCCGGTCGCGCGCCGGGGATCGCCCTCGGCGAGCGCGATCCAGCCGAGGCTGTTGAGCGACATCGCCATGCCCCAGCGGTCGCCGATTTCCTGGCGCCGCGCGAGATTTTCTTCGTGCAACGCCCGTGCCCGCTCTTGGTCGCCGCCGAAATGCGCGAGGTCGCCGAGCGTGTCCACGACTTCCGCGATGCCCCGGCTGTCGCCGAGCGCGCGATAGAGCGCGAGGCTTTCGGACAGGAGCGAGGCCGCCTCGCCCATATCCTGCTGGAAGCGGGCGAGCCAGCCCGCGAGGCTGAGCGCTTTCGCGCGCACCGCCATCGGGATCGTTTCATCGCTCGCCAGACCGCGCGCCAACCAGTGACGCCCTTCGGTCAGATGCGCGTGGTACTGCCAGAAGCGATCCAGCGCCGCCGCCAGGCGCAGGCCGAGGGCCGCGTTGCCGGTGTCGAAAGCCCGGCGGAGCACGGCGCGGATGTTGTCGCCTTCGCTCTCGATCCGCTCCAGCCAGCGCACCTGCTCCGGCCCGCGCAGCATGTGCTCCGTCTGCAACGCGAGGGTGAGATAGTACGATGCATAGCGCCGCCACATCGCTTCCTCGTCATCGCGCGCGGCCAACTGCTCCGCCGCGTAGGCGAGGATCGGTTGCACCATTGAAAAGCGTTGTTCGCCGTCACGTCCCGGCGTGCAGCGCAGCAAGCCCCGGTCGCACAGCGTTTCGAGCCTCTTCAGCACGACCGGCGCGGGGTCATCGCCGGTCGTGCAGACGACGAACGCCGCCTCAAGCGTGCAGCCGCCGACGAAGACCGAGAGGTCCGTCAACAACCGTCGCTCGCGCGGTGCGAGCAGGTCGTGGGCGAAGGTGATCGCCGCCCGGAGCATGCGTTCGCGCGCGGATGTTTCGTCCGCTGCCGCCTGCGCTCCATCCAACCGCTCGCGCAGACCGGCGAGGATCGCACCCGGGGTCGCCGTTGCCGTCGCCGCTGCCACCAATTCGATTGCCAGCGGGAGGCCATCGAGTGCCGCGCAAATTTCGGCGACGGCGCGCGCGTTCGTCGCGGTGAGCGCGAAATCGTGAACGACCGCACGGGCACGGTCCACAAAGAGGCGGATCGCCGCCACATCCATCAGATCGTCACCCGGTGGCAAATGGTCGAGGTCCGGGAGCGTTAGCGGCGACAGTCGGATTACATGCTCTCCCGCGACATTGAGCGGCGCGCGACTGGTGGCGATGATCCTCACCCCCGGCGCTTGCAGGAGCGACGCGATGAGCGGCGCGGGCATGGCCCCCTGTCGGACATTATCGAGCACGAGCAGCGTCCGCTTCCGGCGAAGGGACGCGACGATCATCGCGACGGGATCCTGATCCGGCGTCTCGGTGATACCGAGGGCGCGGGCGATGGTCGGTACGGCGGAGTCCGGGTCGCGGGCCGCATCCAGCGCGACAACGCACGCGGCGTCCGCTATCTCGGCGGTGACGACGCTCGCGGCGTGGATGCCGAGGCGGGATGTGCCGATGCCGTCGGGGCCGGTGAGCGTCACGAGCCGCGCGCCCGCGCGCACGAGCGCGTCCCTGACGACGATTACTTCCCCGTCGCGACCGATGAACGAGGTCTCGTACGGCGGAAAGCCGGTCAGCGAGGGTGCGTGATCTGTGGCCAACGGGTCTGTCGTCATCGAGCGCATATTCCAGGTATCACCGGGCGAACCCTGAGACGCGCGCGAGCAATCACGCGCTGCCGCCCTATTGTATCGTAGAAGCGCAACTATGGAATCGGTGCGGTAATTCGCGCGGGCATGGAATACGCGCCCGGTCATTGGTAAATGACAACGAGCGGGCTGGGGTCGAGGGCGACGATGTCGGCGGGCGTCATCAGGGGCTTGTCCTGTTTGTAGAAGAGTTTGATGCCGCCGTACTGGATCGGCTCGTCGTGGATGAATTTGGTGTAGTTCTCGGACTTGGCGCCGGGCGCGCCGAATCCGTCCATCACCGTCACCATCTGGACATGCGGGACTGGCTTGATATTCTCCTTGTCCGGCAGCATGTCATCCCGGAACTGATGGATCACCAGCACCTTGTCGGTGATGCCGTTCCGGGTGACGATGTCGGCGAGCATCGTCGCCGCGCCCGTCACCTCGGCGGCGGTGACGCTACCGAAGACCTCCCCCGGCACTTCGCCATGCTTGACGTGGAATTCGGGGTCAATGGCGAGATGCACATGCGGCCGTTTGAGGACCGGCGCGAGGCGCGACACCTCATTCGCCATGCTGTCATAGCCCAGTTGGATGTCGAGCACCAGCAGGCAGCCGTTCTGCTCCGCGATGTCCGCATATTCCTCGATGAGGGGCAGGCGGGTGCGGTTGAGATAGAGGCCGTCGTCGCCGGGTGTGTCGGAGGCGACCGAGGCGATCAGTTCAATCGTCGGGATCGCCGGTCGGGACGGATCGGCGGTGTGATAGGCGGCGGCCTGCGCCTTCAGTTTGGCGATCATCGCGGCGGGGGTGGCGAACTCGCCGAGGATACCCAGCCGGTTGTTGTCGGGATGGCCGTAGAAGGTGACGAGGCGGCCGGTGAGGAGCGGGCCGTTCGCGACGACCGGCTTCGGGGTCGGTGTAGGCGGGATCGGGGTCGGCGTCGGCTCGCTCGCCCGCAGGGCGACGGCGCGCGCCGCGGACAACGGGACCACCACCGGGATCAGCGTCGGCGCCGCCGTCGGCTCGAGCGTCGCCGCGATCGGCACCGTCGGGGTGGGGGACTCCTGATGTGCGACCGCGAGCGTGACCGGCGTGGGCAGCGGGCGGTCTCGCTCGCCCGGCAGCGTATCGCCGACGCGTGGCAGCGCGATCGCACCGCCGAGGATCAGCGCAAGCACGGCGATTGTGCGGACGTGCCGCCCCGCGACTCCCTTCACGCGCTTCGCTCCTCCCTTCCCCGTCGCCGCGAACCCCGCGTCGCGCACCGCGACGGACGCGGTATCATCGCATATCCGCGTTCACGATGCCTCGCGCGCCCTCCGCCCCGCGAATTCGGGAGCGAGGATCGCCGCACAATAGCAATCAGGCGCGATGCGCGCCGACCACCGCCTCGTCGAGCGCGATGCCGAGGCCGGGCGCATCCGGCAGGATGTACATTCCGCCCTCGATGCGCTCGCGCGGCGTCACGAGTTCCGGTCGCCACGGCGCTTCGCCCCATGCGTGTTCGAGCGCGCGCAGGCGCGGCAACGCGGCGGCGACGTGCGCGCTCGCGGCCATCGAGACCGGCCCGCTCGGGTTGTGCGGCGCGACGGCGACGCCGCACGCGTCGGCGACCGCGCCGATGGCGAGCGTGGCCGCGATGCCGCCGCAATGCTTCACGTCCGGCATGACGAGATCGAAGATGCGCGGCGCGAGGTAGGGGAGGAAGCCCGCGACGCCGTAGAGCAGTTCGCCGCCGATTAACTCCATGCCGAGCGCGTGGACATCCGGCCGCAACCCCCGCAATCCGTCGCGATCCTCGGTCGGCAGCGGCTCCTCGAACCAGCGGACGCCGAGTGCGGCGAGTTCGCGCGCAACGACGAGCGCGGTCGGCGCGTCGAATTTGCTGTGGCAGTCCACGTAAAGATCAACGTCCGGCCCGACCGCGTCGCGGACGGCGGCGACGCACGCGATGCCGCGCCGCGTCCGGGCGCGCTGATCGGGCTCCTGGACGCGGCGCTGCTCCATCCCGTCGAAGGGCGCGCATTTCACGGCGCGAAATCCCTCGGCGACGGCGTCCGACGCGTGCCGCGCGAAACCTTCCGGTGTCCGCTCGCGCGCGGCACGATTGATGTTCGCGTACAGCGGGATGCGTTCCCGCACCGGCCCGCCGAGGAGCCGGTACACCGGCAACCCCGCCGCTTTCCCCGCGATGTCCCACAACGCCTGCTCGCACGCCGAGACCGCCGTCGCCGCAGCGAAGCCGTCCACGAGCGGTTGGAGCGCCTCGCTGGCGGCCGTCACCGCGCGGGGATCCGCGCCGAGCAGCGCCGGGGCGCACTGTGTTTCGAGGATCGCCGCGACGATCTCATCCCGCCGGGGCGAGAAACCGCCGTGCGACGCCTCGCCGAGGCCGGTGATCCCTTCGTCGGTCGCCAGTTGCACGAAGAGCCAGTCGCCCCGGTGGTTGACACGCACCCGCACAATGGATAACCCGGTAATCTTCACGTCGCCGCCCCCGTCGTTCGTCTCGTACCGCCCGCCACGGTCGGAAGCATACCGGAGATGGTGCGTGGGCGCACATCGCCCGTCGCCGTCCGATCTTTTTATTTTTACATCTCCTTCCCATTCCGCCGCCCGTACGGTACAACTGGGACGACGCGGTGTATGTACGGGTGGTGAGGAG
>JAICIL010000020.1 GCA_025924435.1 Chloroflexia bacterium
GATAAAAGGATGATGCCAATTCGCTTCTTCACGTCCCAATCACTCCTCATTGCGCGATGCATTATGCGCCATAGCCCGTACACTCAACTCTGACCGCGCAACCACCGCCGATGTTTCACTGAACGGCGAAACCCGGGATGTGGCGGCGCATCCGGTCGGGGCGTATGCTGGTCTTCCGCCGCTTCCCGCGCGGTTCGCTCCCGGTACGGCGGTGAAACTTCCCCCGCGCATCGAGCGTCAAAGGGAGTAGGGGCGGGCCGTGCTCTCGCCGATCGAATCCGGTATCCGCGGGCGGCCGCGATCATCAGCCGCAAACCGGAGGGGGAACGATCGTGTTCACAACCTGGGGACGGATCGTCTATCGGCGGCGGTGGCTGGTGCTGCTCTTTTCCGGGCTGGCGCTCGCCGCCTGCATCGGCGTGCTCGCGCAGGGCGGCACGCTGGGCAAGGCGAACAGCGGCACGACCGAGGCGGATCGCGCCGCCCGCCTGATTGCCCAGGAGCTGCCGAGCGATCCCGGCTTCTCGATCACCCTCGTCTTCGGCGGGCGCTCGCTGGACGCGACCGACCCGCGCTTCCGCGCGGCGATGCTGGATGCGCTGGCCCCGTTGCGGGGCGATCCGCGCGTCCTCAGTATCCGCACGCCGTTCGACACGCCGGACGTGAACCCCGCGCTCATCGGGCGCGACGGCAGGCACGCGCTCGCCTTCGTCTCCGCCGCGAAGGAGTACGCGGGCGTGCGCGCGCTCGTCCACTCGGACACGCTCGACATTCACGCGACTGGCGACACCGCGATCAATCACGATTTCGACACCACGCTGCAAGCGGACTTGCAGCGCGCCGAATTGGTCTCGCTGCCGCTCACCCTCCTGCTCCTGCTGCTCGTCTTCGGCACCTTCGTCGCCGCGCTCCTGCCGCTCGGCGTCGGCGTGCTGGCGGTGATGGGCGGCCTCGGCGGCGTCTATCTGCTCTCCCGCGCGACGGATGTTTCGCAATATGCCCTGAACATCGTCACGCTGATCGGCCTCGGCGTGGCGATTGATTACTCGCTCTTCATCGTCAACCGCTTCCGCGAGGAACTCGAGCGCGGCGCGATGACCGAGGAGGCGCTCGCGCGCACGCTGGCGACGACGGGGCGCGCCATCGCCTTCTCCGGCCTGACGGTGGCGGTCGGGCTTTCGGGGCTGCTCTTCTACCGGGGGACATTCCTCGCCTCGATGGGCATGGCGGGCGCGATCGTCGTCGCGTTCGCCGTCCTCTACGGGCTGACGTTCCTCCCCGCGCTCCTCGCCCTGCTCGGGCCGCGCGTCAATCGGGGCCGCCTCCCCTTCATCCGCCCCGCGACGCACAGCCGCGCCTGGCGGCGCATCGCCACCGGCGTCATGCGCCGCCCGGTGCTCGTCCTCGTGCCGACGCTCGCGCTGATCCTGGCGATGGGCGCGCCCTTCCTGCGCCTGCGCCTCGCCAATGGCGACATCACGATGCTCCCCGCGCGCAGCGAGTCGCGGCAGGGGTACGAGCTGCTCCGCGGCCAGTTCCCGCGCGAGGATCAATCGCAGTTCGATGTCGTCGTGCGGTATCCGGGCGGTTCGCCGCTGGCGCCCGAGCGCGTCGGCGCGCTCTACGACCTCGCCCAGCGCCTCGGGAAGATCCCCGGCGTCCTGCGCGTGGAGAGCATCGTCACCCTCGACCCCGCCTCGGATCGCGCGGCGTACCAGCGGGCATACGCGCCGGGCGGCAGCCCGCCCCCGCCCGCGCAAGCGGCGATCGCGCGGAGCGTCGGCCCGCACATCGCAACGCTCACCGTCTTCTCGGCGCTCCCCGCATCGAGCGACGCGGCGCGGGGGATCGTCGGCCAGATCCGCTCCGAGCGGTCGGTCGCGGACGAGCAGTTGCTCGTCAGCGGGAGGACGGCGTATGACATTGACACGATCGCCCAGATCCGCGCGGACACGCCCGCCGCGCTGCTCTTCGTGATGGTCGCGACCTACCTTGTCCTCTTCCTGCTGCTCGGCTCGGTCGTCCTGCCGCTCAAGGCGGTGCTGATGAATCTCCTCTCGATCACCGCGTCATTCGGCGCGCTCGTCTGGGTCTTCCAGCAGGGGCATCTGAGCGGCCCGCTGCGCTTCACGCCGTCGTCCATTGATCCCTCGATCCCGGTACTACTGTTCTGCATCGTCTTCGGCCTCTCGATGGACTACGAGGTACTCCTGCTCAGCCGCATTCAGGAGGAGTATCTGCGCACCGGCGACAATACGGCGGCGGTCGCGGCGGGGCTGGAGCGGAGCGGGCGGCTGATCACCGGCGCGGCCGCGATCATGGTCGGCGTCTTCGCCGCGTTCGGGCTGGCGGATGTCGTGATTATCAAATCCATCGGCCTGGGGATGGCGCTCGCCGTCGCGCTCGACGCGACGGTCGTCCGCGCGCTGATCGTCCCCGCGACGATGCGGCTGCTCGGCGACTGGAACTGGTGGGCGCCGCGCCCGCTCGCCCATCTCTACCGCCGCCTCCGGCTCAGCGAAGCGGCAGTGCCGGCGCCCGCCATCGCACCGGCAATGCTGGACGATTGAGGGGCCGGGGGTTAGGTTTCAACCCCTTGAAACAATTCCCCGACCCGGTCACTCTAACCGGGTGGAGGTGGTGAGACGATGAGCGTTACGGCAATCGCACGGCAACTGACCCGGAGTTGGACCCCGCAGGCCGCGCCGGTGGAGGACGAGAAGACGTTGGTCCGGCGCGGGCAGGCGGGGGACAACGACGCCTTCGCGCGGCTCGTCGAGCGGAACCAGACGGGCGTCTACAATCTCGCCCTCCGCATGACGCGCGACCCGGAGGAGGCCGTGGACATGACGCAGGAGACCTTCCTGCGCGCGTGGCGGAGCCTGCCCGGCTTCCGCGCGGACGCGAAGTTCAGCACCTGGCTCTACCGGATCGCCTACAACGTCTGCCTGAGTCGCCGCATCGTCCACCCTTCCACCTTCGCCGATCCGGGCGCCGCCGACGCCGTCCCCGTGCCCGAGGGCGAGGAACCGCCCGCGATGGTGCTGCGGCAGGAGCGGCGGGAATGGGTTGTGGCGGCGATGAACCGGCTGACGCCCGCGTACCGGCTCGTCCTCGATCTCTATTACTGGCGCGACTGCACGTACGAGGAGATCGCCGCCATCCTCGACCTGCCGATGGGGACGGTGAAGACGCACCTCTTCCGCGCGAAGGCGGCGCTCCGCGCCCTGCTGGCGGCCGAGGGAGGTGCGGCATGACCTGCACCGAGATGGTCGCCCTGCTCCCCGACTACATCCGCCGCCGCCTGCCCGCCGCCGAGGAAGTCGCCGTGCGCGCCCATCTCTCTTTGTGCCCGGCCTGCGCCGCCGCCTATGAGGACGAACTCGCCTTCGGTGCGCTGGTGCGCGGCACCGACGCGCCCGCGCCGCCCGCATTAGTGGCTCAGGTGATGGCCGGTGTCCGCGCCGAGCCGCGCCAGGCGGCGCCCTTCCGCGTGCGCGCGCTCGATTTCGCGCTCGCCATCGGCGCGGCGCTCGCGGTGGGCGGGCTGGTCTTCGGGCTGCTCTCCCTCTGGGAAATCAGCCCCGTGCTCGCCGATCTCTTCGATCCCGGCGCCCTCCTCGCCGGTGGCCTCACCGTCCGCACGATCGTCCTCGCCGCGCTCTGGGCCGTCGTCGGCCTCGCGGTGAGCCTCCCGATCGCCGCAACGATGCATGCGGCGATCGCGCGCAGCAGCCGCGCGCCCGTGTGGTGGAGCAGGCTCTAGCGTCCCTTATCACCCATAGATGGAACCGGGGCGCGGGGTGCGAGCGTCATCTTCTCCGGAAGGGGGCGCGCCATCGCTCCCGTGCGCGAGGATTGAAACAGGTTTTTGGCCGGTGAAATGGGGGAGAGCACGGATGCACACAGCGACGATCAGCCTCGGCGAGGAGTTGCTGCTCCTCGCGGTGGATGATGAACGCGGGACGATGAGCGCCGCCGCAGCCGCGACGATTGGTTACGGGTTGGCGGGCGCGCTGCTCCTCGATCTGACGCTCGCGGGGCGGCTCACGACGGCGGGGCAGACGCTCGTCGTCGCGGACGCGACACCGACGGGCGACGACCTGCTCGATGACGCGCTGGCGCGGATCGCCGGTGCGCGCCGGGGGCGCGACGCGCGGCATTGGGTGGGCGATCTGAGCCGCGCCGTCCCGCATCTCAAGGCGCGATTGCTGGACCGGCTGATCCGGCGCGGCATCCTGCGGCGAGATGAGCATCGCATCCTCGCCCTGTTTTCCGCGCCGCACTACCCGGCGATGGACCTGACGACCGAATGGCAGCTGCGCCATGGTATCCGCACGGTCGTCCTCGATGGGGAAACGCCGGATGCGCGGACGGCAATGCTGCTCAGCCTCGTGCGGGCGTGCAACCTCGCGGACGCTATCTTCACGCGGGACGAGCGGAAGGCGGCGCGGCGGCGGCTCGAGGAGATCGCGCGGGGCGAAACAATCGGCACGGCGGTCGTGGACAGCGTCGCGAGGATGGAAGCGGCGGTCACGGCGGCGGTGATTGCCGCGACCTCGGCCTCGGCGGCGTGCGCCGCCTCGTCATCCTGCTAGGATAGCGCCGGATATACAAAAATCGTGACGCGACCCTCCCCGAATGCGGGAGCCTCGCGGAAGATCTGCGCCCGCTCGCGCCGCACCCGAGTGAGAAGCGGCTCCGCGCCACTTCCCCGAGCGGGGCGGCGCGCTCGAGCGGCGGGTGCGTACCCGCCTGACGGCGCACCTGCCGTTGCGCGGACGCCTGATATCCGGACACATCTCCGATTACCGGGTGGGGGCGGGGCAATGCGCCGCCCCCTTGTTTCCTCACTTTTCCGCTCATGTATATCCGGGATGCCGGTGGGCGCGCCTTGACAGCCCCAAACGCGAATGCTATCGTGCCCCTACAACGCTTCAGGCCATTTCGATAACGACCGCGCACCGCCTTTGGGCGTTTGAACATCCCGACCGCATCATCGCCTTCCCTCCCCTCCCGGTAGAGACGGCGACCGTATGTGGGCGTCCTTTACATCGAAATGTGCGGTCGCTTTCCGCACGAACCAAAGGAGATCGGTGACGATGCCAGAGCCTCTCGGCGTAGCGCTCTTCGGTTGTGGTGGTGTGTCGACGGGTCATTTCAGCGCCTATGCAACGAATCCGAAGGCGCGGCTCGTCGCGGCGGTGGATGTCCGCCCGGAACTCGCGGAGGCGGCGGCGAAGAAATGGGGGGCCGAGCACTGGTACACATCCACGGCGGAGGCCCTCGCGAACCCGGATGTGCAGATCGCCGACCTCTGCCTGCCGCACCATCTCCATGCGCCGGTCGCCATCGAGGCGGCGAACGCCGGCAAGCACGTCTTCGTCGAGAAGCCGATCGCCAACACCCTTGAGGAAGCGGACGCGATGATCGCCGCGTGCCGCGAGAATCATGTGCTCCTGATGGTGGATCAGACCAAGCGGTACCAGAATCGCCACCGCAAACTGAAGGAGTTGCTGGACGCCGGGTATGTCGGCGACCCGATCCTCGTGCGCGGCGCGTATTTGCAGGACATCACCTATGCATGGCAGCACATGGAGCCTGCGCGGCTGAAGGGCTACTGGAAGCACGACGGCGTCATCTCCGGCATCGGCATCCACGCGCTCGACCTCCAGCGCTGGCTGATCGGCGAGGCGGTTGAGGTGCGGGCGATCGCCTCGACGAGCGACATGATTGACCCGGAGCGCCGGACGGAAGACAGCGGCATCGTGCTGCTCACGTTCGCAAACGGCTGCATCGGCGAAATGACCGTCTCGTATGTCCTGAAGCACCCGCATCTGGGCGCCAGTTGGGATGTGATGCCGATCGAGATTTACGGCCGCGACGGCTCGATCATGATGGACGAGCACGACACGATCACTGTCACATCCGACAAGATCGGCGGGGCGGCCGGGCCGGGCGTTTTCCAGGTCCAGACCCGCCCCGCCGTCGGCGCGCCGCGCCTCCCGGCGGAGGGGATGGCCGGGGCGATCGAGCATCTGCTCGATTGCGTCCTGAACGGCGCGCAGCCGCTCACGCACGGGGAGGACGCGCGAGCGTCCCTGGAACTCGTCGAGGCGGCGTATCAATCCATCAATGAAGGCCGCGCGGTGCGCCTGCCGCTCCAGCCCGCGAAGGCGCCCGAGCGCGTAGGAGCGGCGCGGTGAAAATCTGCCTGCGCACCCACATGGTCTCCGACGATCCCGCCGTACGCATTGACTACTGCCGCCAACTGGGCATCACCGCCGTGCAGGAATCCGCAAAATCCCTCGCGAGCGCCGTCGAGCGGGGCTGGCCCACCGCCGCCGAATTGCGGGCGTACCGCCGGCCCTTCGATGACGCCGGTATCGAGATCATCGGCCTCGAACCGGTCAAGGAACCGGTGCGCGAGTGGGCCGACGATACGGCAACCGGCAGGGAACAGTTTGCCGTCTTCGCCCGCCATCTCGACGCCGCCGGCGAGGCGGGCATCCCGTGCGTCACGCTGCACCCGCCGCTCGATGGCGCGGCGTCGCCGGAGGAGGCCGCCGATCAATTCGCGCGCAACTGCGATTTCTACGCCCGCGCCTCCGAGCACGCCCGACGGGTCGGGACGAAACTGGCGACCCATTCTCCCTGGCCGCCCGCGAAGGGGCTGTGGGGCGCGCGCGAATACGATTCGCTCTTCGACGCCGTGCCGACGCCGGAAAACGGCATGATCTTCTGCTTCGGCTGCATGGCGATGCGCGGCGACGATGTGCGCGAGGTGATGGCCCGGTTCATTGACCGGACCTTCATGGTGCACGTCCGCGATGTCGTCATCCACGCCGACGGGCGGGTGGACGAGGTCTTCCCCGGCGACGGCGAGGTGCGACCGGACACCGCCATCGCGCTCCTGCACGAACTCGGCTATCGCGGCGCGATCGCGCCGGAGCACCTGCCGAAGGTCTTCGGCGAGCGGAAGAACGAGATCGCTATGGCCTATGCGGTCGGGTACTGTCGCGCGGCGCTTGCCGGCCGCGCGTGAGGTCTGTGGTTGGAACGCGTGAGCATCACGGGAGGATTGCACACCATGACAACGCACCGCATGCACCGACGTGGGTTCCTTGTCGCCGCGAGCGCGACCGCTGCCGCGAGCCTCCTCGCGGCGTGCGGGGGGGGCAGCAGTCAGGAAGTGATCCTGCCGACCAAGACGCCCGCGGCGGGCGGGTCCGCGCCCGCCACGACCGGGCAGTCGGCGGCCGGTTCGCCCGCCGCCGTCGGGCAGGCATCGCCCGCCGCCGTGCCGTCCAACATCCCGCAGGTGCCGCGCAGCCAGACGCTCATCATGAGCGTCTCCGACTCGGTGGACCAGATGAACGATTCGGAGGTCCACAACCCCTTCCTGCCGACCGTCGCCCAGCGCACGGGCTGGCATTTCGCCTTCGAGCCGTTCTACTTCTACGACTCGGTCTGGAATGAGAAGGTGACCGCGCCGCCCGGGCTGACCGGCAACAAAGGCGAGATCCCCTACCAGGCGGAGAGCTACTCCTTCAACCCGGATTACACCGAACTGACGGTCAAACTGCGCCCCAACATCACCTGGAGTGACGGCCAGCCATTCACCACCAGCGACGTGGTCTTCACGATCAACATGCTGCGCGACAATGGCAAGAACGCGAACGACCTGAACTTCGCCTTCGACATGAACAACGCCGTCAAGGACATCGTGGCGATTGACCCGCTGACGGTCAAGTTTACGCTCAACGCCCCCAACCCGAACTTCATGCTCCAATACTTCCAGTGGGTGCAGGACCAGGGCTTCCCGATCGTGCCGGAGCACATCTTCAAGGGGCAGCCGGACCTCAAGAGCTTCACCAACCACGACATCTCGAAGGGCTGGCCGGTCGTGACCGGGCCGTGGAAACTTGTGTTCTCCTCGCCGACGCAGAAGATCTGGGACCGGCGGGACGACTGGTGGGGCGCGAAAACCGGCTTCCACCCGCTGCCCGCGATGAAGCGCATCATCATCCTCCCCCGCTACGAGGACCCGAAACTGACGCAACTCCTCTCCGCCGGTGAGATTGATTCCTCGCACAACCTGCAACCGGCGGACACGAAGACCGCCCTGTCGCGCAATGCGAAACTCGCCGTCTTCACCACCGACAAGAAGCCGCCGTACGGCGCGATTGACGGCTGGACGAACACCATCAAAATCAACTGCTCGAAGCCTCCCTATGACGACCCGGATATCCGCTGGGCGCTCAATCACGCCCTCAACCGCAAGCAGATCATTGATGTCGGCTTCCAAGGGTCGGGGATTTCACTGTGCTGCCACTGCCCGCCTACCCGGTGATGAAGCCGTACTTCGACGCGGTCCAGGACATCCTCCAGAAATACCCAATTGACTCCTACGACCCGAAGAAGACGGCGGAGATCATGCAGGGCAAGGGATATACGAAGGGTTCCGACGGCGTCTGGACGAAGGATGGCAACCGCTTCGCCTTCACGATGATCTGCTCGCCGGGATTCTTTGAGACCTTCGCCCCGGTCATCGCGCAGCAATTCAAGCAGGCGGGCTTCGATGCCTCGTTCAAGTTCCCGACGAACGCCGGGACGCTGCAATCGACGGGTGACGCGGAGGTCGCCATCGACGGCGTGTCGGCATCGGTGCGGGATCCCTATCTCAGCATGCGGCAGTTCCACAGCCGCTACGCGATCCCCAATGGTCAGGCGGCGCTCTACTACCATCGCTGGAAGAACGCCGACTACGATAAGATCATGGACCAGATGGCCACCGTCCCCGGCGGCACGCCGCAGTTCATGGACCTGTGGCACAAGGCGATGGAGATCTGGATCCCGAATCTTCCCGTCCTCCCGACGGTGCAGTGGTACCAGATCTGCCCGGTCAACACGCAGTACTGGAAGGGATGGCCGAACGCGGACAGCCCGTACACGACGCCCGCCTCGTGGCACCGGGGGGCGGCGACGCTCTTCATCAACACGCTGCAGCCGTCCTAGCGGCGGGGGAAACGGGCCGATGCCGCGCGGCGCATCGTCGCGCGGCGCCGGTCGGGGTCATGTGATGAAGGAGTAAGCCTGGATGAATGCCGGTTATGTCGTGCGGAGAGTCTTCCAATTCCTGATCGTCCTCTGGGCGGCCGCGACGATCAACTTCATCCTGCCGCGGCTCGCGCCGGGGAACCCCGTGCGCGATCGCCTGATCGCCCAGGCGTCACAGGGCGGGCCGTTGCAGGAGGGCATCGAGCAGATGGTCACCTCCTACAATAAGCAGTTCGGGCTGGATAAGCCGCTCTATGTCCAGTACGGGCTGTACCTCGAGCACGTCGTCAAGTTGGATTTCGGCTACTCCATCGCGAATTATCCGAACCGGGTGATGGGGATGATCCGCCGCGCCCTCCCGTGGACGATGGGGCTGCTGCTCATCTCGTCCGCCATTGCGTTTGTGCTCGGCACGCTCCTCGGCGCGCTCGTCACTTGGTCCCGCGCGCCGGGGTTTTTCCGCTTCCTGATCGGCCCGGCGATGGCGCTCTCCGCGATTCCCCAGTATTTGCTCGGGTTGGTCCTCGTCTATCTGCTCGCCATCCTCTTCCCGATTTTCCCGCTCTCCGGCGGGTACTCGATCGGCACCCTCCCACATTTGAGCATCCCTTTCCTGCTCGATGTCCTGCGCCACTCGCTCCTGCCCGGCCTCTCCATCGTGCTCGTCGGCATCGGCTTCTGGGCGCTCGGCATGCGCGGCATGATGATCACGACGAAGGGGGAGGACTACATCAACTTCGCCGAGGCGAAGGGGCTGAAGGATCGGCGCATCTTCTACTCCTACGCCGTGCGCAACGCGGTGCTCCCTCAGGTGACGAATTTCGCCATCAATCTCGGCACGATCATCTCCGGCGTCGTCGTCGTCGAGGTGATCTTCGGCTATCCGGGGATGGGATCGCTCCTCTACACGGCGATCACCGGCTCCGACTACTTCCTCATCTATGGTATCGTCTACATCACCGTCCTCGTTATCGCGCTGGCGACGTTGCTCGTTGACCTGCTCTACCCGATCCTCGACCCGCGGATCACCTACAGGAGGGCGTGAGATGGCCGAGATACCGATTGACATCGCCGGGACGACGAGCATACCGGAACGGACGACCTCCCGCGATCGGACGCCGGTGGAGGCGGTCGTCGCCTACTGCCGGCGCAACCCGAACGTGGTGATCGGCCTGGCGATGATCGTCATTCTTCTGCTCATCGGCCTCGTCGGCCCCTTCTTCGTCGACACGAAGCGGGCCGATCCGTTGAGCGCATTGCCGGCGCTCTCGCCCTCCCGGCAGTATCCTCTCGGCACGGACGATCAGGGGCGCGACCTCCTGGCGGTGATGATCGCCGGCCTGCCCGACACCATGCGCATCGGCTTCCTCGCGGGCGCCATCGGCCTGGGGATCGGCATTGTGCTCGGCTTCCTCTCCGGCTATCTCGGCGGCGTGGTGGACGCGGTTATCCGCATCGCCGTGGACACGCTCCTGACCATCCCCGGCATCCTCATCCTCATCACCGTCGCCGCCTCGATCAAGACCTTCATCAGCGTCAATATCATGGCGCTGGTGATCGCGTCGCTCGCCTGGCGGCAGCCGACGCGGATCATCCGCGCGCAGGTGCTGACGATGCGCGAGCGGGCCTATGTCCAGGTGGCGCGGCGCTCCGGCATGAGCACGCCCGAAATCATGGTGCGGGAGTTGCTCCCCAATCTCTTCCCCTTCCTCGCCGCGAGTTTCGTCGGCGCGGTGTTCGGCGCGATCCTCTTCTCCATCGGGCTGGAAGCGCTCGGCCTGGGGCCGCAGAACCAACCAACGCTCGGCATGACGGTCTATTGGGGCATCCGGTTCAACGCCCTGTTGCGCGGGATGTGGTGGTGGTGGCTCCCGCCGATCGTGACGCTGGTCGTCCTCTTCTTCGGGCTGCTGCTCCTCACCATCGGCCTCGATGAGATCGCGAATCCACGCTTGAGGAGGACGGCGTGACGGCAGAAACGATCCCGGTCGGCACAACGCGGCAGACGGACACCCTGCGCGTCGAGGACTTGCGCGTCTATTACCACACGCCGCGCGGCGCGGTGCGGGCGGTGGACGGCGTCACCTTCGACCTCGCGCCCGGCGAGCGCCTCGGCTTCGTCGGCGAGTCCGGCTCCGGCAAGACGACGATTGCCATGGCGCTCATCCGCCTCATCAAGCCGCCCGGCAGGATCGAGGGCGGGCGGGTGCTGCTCGGGGGGACGGACGTGCTCGCGCTCTCCGAGGAGCAGATGCGGCAACTGCGCCTCGCCGACATCGCGATGGTGGCGCAGGGCGCGATGAACTCGCTCAACCCCGTGCGCCGCGTCCGCGATCAGGTCGCGGACGCGCTGGTTGACCACGGGGCGCACCTCTCCCGGCAGGAGATGGAGACGCGCATCGCCGAACTCCTCCGGCGCGTCGGCCTCAAGCCGGAGGTTGCGGACATGTACCCGCACGAACTCTCCGGCGGCATGAAGCAGCGCGTCGTGATCGCCATCGCCATCAGCCTGCGCCCGAAGGTGATCCTCGCGGACGAGCCGACGAGCGCCCTCGATGTCGTCGTGCAGCGGCAGATCATGGAGACACTGCGCGAGGTGCAGGACGATCTCGGCGCGTCGGTGATCCTGATCGGCCACGATATGGGCCTGATGGCGCAGTTCGTCACCCGGCTCGGCGTGATGTACGCGGGCAAACTCGCGGAATTGGGCAGCGTCACCGATCTGTTCGAGGAACCGCTCCACCCCTACGCGCAACTGCTGATCGGCAGCCTGCCCTCCCTCGAACGCAAGGGGGCGTTCGAGGGCATCCCCGGCGTCCCGCCCTCGCTGCTGGACCGGCCATCGGGATGCCCGTTCCGGACGCGCTGCCCGCACGCCTTCGATCGCTGCGCGAGCGAGGAACCGGAATTGCGCGAGGTGCGCCCCGGCCATTGGGTTTCCTGCCACCTGTATTAGCGAGTAGACAGTAGTCAGTAGTCGGTAGTCAGAAAGAGCAACGACCTCTTTCGCCAATGGTTCACCTCGATTCTCGGCTACTCCCCTCTGTCTACTGTCTACCGATCCCGGAGGGGCGATGACCGCGCTACTTGAGGCCCGCAATGTCACCAAAGTATTCGGCGAGGGGTTGCTGACAAAAACGCGCACCGTGGCGCTGGAGAATTTCTCGCTCGCCATCGGCAATAGCCCGCCGTCGTTCACGGCGGTCGTCGGCGAGAGCGGCAGCGGCAAGACGACGCTCGCGCGCATCCTGCTCGGCCTGACGGCGCCGACGAGCGGCGAGGTGCTCTATCAGGGAAAGGATGTCCGGCGCATGTCCCGCGCGGAGTACCGGACCTTTCTGCGCGAGGTGCAGGTCGTCTTCCAGGACCCGTACGAGGTGTACAACCCGTTCTACAATGTTGACCACGTCCTCGAGACGCCGATCACCAAATTCGGCCTCGCCCGCTCGCACAAGGAGCGCCGCAGGTTGATCGAGGAGGCGCTCCAGGCCGTGGGGCTGCGCCCGGAGGAGACGCTGGGCCGCTACCCGCATCAGTTGAGCGGCGGGCAGCGGCAGCGGATCATGGTCGCGCGCGCGCTCCTGCTCCGGCCGCGGGTCATCATCGCCGACGAGCCGGTCTCGATGGTGGACGCCTCGTTGCGCGCCACGATCTTGAAGAGCCTCTCCAATCTCAACCAGCAGTTCGGCATCTCGTTCATCTACATCACGCACGACCTGACGACCGCGTATCAGGTGAGCGAGAACATCATCGTCCTCTATCGCGGCGCGGTCGCGGAGGCGGGCGATGTCGAGCGGGTCGTCCAGGACCCCCAGCATCCGTATACGCAACTGCTGATCGGCTCGATCCCCCTGCCCGATCCCAAACGCCCGTGGGCGGCGGCCCGGTCGCCGGCGGGCATCGGCACACCGACGGCGGAGAGTTGCAAATTCACGGATCGCTGCCCGTTCGCGATGCCGATGTGCGTCGAGCGGCAGCCCGCGCTCTTCCGCACCGACCCCCGCCGCGTCGCCGCGTGCTACCTGCATCGCGACGCCCCGGCGATTAAGCCGGAAGAGTTGACGAGCGTCTTCGCGGGCGCGCCGACCGGGACGCCGGAGGATCAGGCCGCTGCGGACGGTTGAGGATTCGCCGATAGTGATTGATACTGGTCGGTAACGACGGTACTGGCTGGTGGTTGTTCCCGTAAGGAGGGTCTGGATATGGCGGTCGCGATTGAACCTCGTTCCGAAACGTTTGCCGACAAGGCGGCGGCGTTGCGCCTGATTGACACGGACGTCCACAACGACCTGCCGAGCATGCAGGAGTTGAAGCCGTTCCTCCCGGCGCAGTGGCACCCCTGGCTCGACAACGGCGGCCCCGGCCTGGCGGGGCGGTACTACGCGAACCAGGGCAGCGGCCGGATGGACGACTCGGTGCGCGAGGAGGACGGCCTCTGCGCCGGGGACCCCGATTGGGTTGTCCAGCAACTGATGACGAAGTACCGCATTGATATCGGCATCCTGACCGGCTCGATCATCGGCGTCGCCATCCAGCACGACTGGCGCTTCCAGTCCGCGCTCGTCAGCGCCTACAACGACTGGACGCTGGAGAAGTGGGTGCGCCCGTACGACTGCTACAAAGGCTCGATCGCCGTCGCGGCGCAGGAGGCGGACGGCTCGGCGCGCGAGATCCACCGCCTTGGCGACCATCCCGGCATGGTGCAGGTGCTGATGCCGAGCGCGGCGCGTCTTCCGTACGGCAATCCACACTACTGGCCGATCTACCGCGCGGCGGTGGAATACGATCTGCCCGTGGCGATCCACGTCGGCTCCGAGGGGACGGGCCTCGCCAACGCGCCGACGGGCGTCGGCTACCCGACGACCTACCTGGAGTTCCACACCGACCACTCGCAGACGATGATGGCGCACTGCGTCAGCATGGTATCGGAGGGGGTGTTCGAGGAGTTCCCGACGCTCAAGTTCGCCTTCATCGAGGGGGGCGTCTGCTGGGCGCCGTACGTGATGGGGCGGCTCGACCGCATGTACCCGGCCCTGAAGGCGGAAGTGCCCTACCTAAAGAAATTGCCGAGCGAGTACATCCTCGACAACTGCTACTGGAGCACCCAGCCGATCGAGGAACCGGACGACACATCGCAACTCCTCGCGCTCTTGAAGATGATGCGCGCGGAGAAGACCGTCGTCTTCGCCAGCGACTACCCGCACTGGGATTTCGACAATCCGCTCACCGCCTTCAAATTCTTCCCGGCGGACCTCAAGCGCCGCATCTTCGTCGAGAACTCGCTCGACATGTACGGCCCGCGCCTGCTCGCGTCGCATCGGGGGCATTGATGGCGGCGCCGACGATTGCGCGGGAGCGCGTGCGCGACCCGGCGAAACTGCGCGCGATTGATGTGGACATCCATCCGCAGATCACCGACTGGGGCGCGGTCGCGCCGTTCGTCCCGGAGGGGCTGCGGCACCGGTTCACCCGCCGCGGCGGGCCGCCGATGGCGCGGAACGGCTTCAAGGTCGTCGGCGACCCCTTCGGGGAGGCGCCGAGGCCGCCCGCGAATGGCGGCGGGCCGCCGCACCCGGCCGCCGATCCGGCGTGGGTGAAAGAACAGTACCTCGACGCGCGCGGCGTGGACCTCGCCATCCTGACCGGCAACCTGACGAGCCTCGACGTGCAGCCGAACGCGGATATGGCGGGCGCGATCGCGCGCGGCGTCAACGACTGGCTGCTGGAGACGTGGGTGCGGCCCTTCGACTGCTTCAAAGGCTCGATCCTCGTCCCCGCCCAGGACCCCGCGCAGGCCGTCGCGGAAATCGAGCGGCTGGCGGACGATCCCGGCATGGTGCAGGCGCTGATGGGCAGCGCATCGGAGTCCCCCCTCGGCCGCCGCCAGTACCATGCCATCTATGAGGCGTGCGCGCGGCATAATTTACCGCTCGCGCTGCATATTGGCGGCGAGGGGGCGGGCATGTCGCCGCCGTCCACCGCCGTCGGCCACCCGAGCACCTACTTCGAGTGGTACGGCGCGATCCCGCAGAATTACATGGCGCACATCATGAGCATGGTCACGGAGGGCGTCTTCGAGAAGTTCCCGACGCTCAAGGTCGTCCTCTACGAGGGCGGCGTCTTCTGGCTGCCGCACATCATGTGGCGCTTCGACAAGAACTGGAAGGCGCAGCGCTCCGAGACGCCGTGGGTAAAGGAGATGCCGAGCGCGTACATCCTCCGGCACTTTTACTCGACCACCTATCCGCTGGAGACGCTCCCCGATCCGGCGGCGCTGCCGCAGGTGCTGGAGATGATCGAGGCGGAGCGGACGCTCATGTTTTCGAGCAACTATCCCAACTGGCTCTTCGGCGATCCCTTCGCGATGGTCGCGGACATCCCGGAAGGCTTGCAGCGCCGCGTGATGGTCGAAAACGCCCTCGCCGTCTACGGCGACCGGCTCTTGGTTTAATACGATCGAACCGCCAAGACGCCAAGGACGCCAAGTGGGGCTTGAGGAACAGGTAATAAAGAGGTTCCAATTCTTCTCTCGCTCTTCTTGTCTTGGCGTCCTTGGCGTCTTGGCGGTTCAAAACTTCGGAGGTGGACGTGCAGCGGCATGTGGTGGCGCGGGCGGAGGAGATCCCGCCGGGCGGGCGGAAGATCATCCGCATCGTCGGGCGGGGCGAGATCGGCATTTTCAATCTGGACGGGACGTTCTACGCCCTGAAGAACACCTGCGCGCATCAGGGGTCGCGGGTCTGCCTCGGCAAGATCGTCGGCACGGCGCTGCCGTCGGACGTGTACGAATATCGCTACGGGCGGGAAGGGGAAATCCTGCGCTGCCCGTGGCACGAGTGGGAGTACGACATCAAGACGGGGCAGGCGGTGTTCGATCCGAAGGTGCGCGTGGCGACCTACCCCGTCGAGGTGGTGGACGGCGACGTGACCGTCGTGCTCGATTGAGCGATGGCGCTCACGATCGTCATCACGTTCGAGCGGGTTGAATTCGAGGACGCCGCGCTGGCCCTGGCGCGGCGTCTGTTCGCGCGGTTCGACGAGCGGATTGACTCGCTGACGCTGGCGCCGACCGCGGAAAATGAGTTCGCGCTCATCCTCAACGGCACCCTCGTCCGCTCGTACCGGCAATCGGGCGAAATGCCGCGCGTCGCCGATGTCGTCGCGTTCCTCGGTGCATGATACTCTTTCGCGATAGAGATGGCATAATATTTCGTCCGGGCGGTTCGTGAACCGCCTCCCCGGATGTCGTCCAGGCCGCTCCGACCGCGCTCTGCCGCCGCAAGAGGGCGGTTCACGAACCGCCCGTACGCAGTGATGGCAGAACCAGGCACATCGCGACATGGCTACCGTGAACGAGCATACGGAGAAATCTTCCGGTTTTGGAGCGATGATGGAGGCACACCCTCGGTATATATCGTGCGTGTGCCGAGATGGGCGCGATTTCCCGGCGATGTAACGGGGGAGTGGCGACGAGGAAGAGTGGATCGGCAATGGACGCACCTTCGCGGCCACCCACCCGAACAGCCAGCAATCGCCGCGACGCGAGCGATAAAGGTGTGTCATGGGCCGGTGCCGCCGATCGCCTGACACGCCGAAGGCTCCTCCGCGCATCCGCCGGGATTGCGGCCGGGGCGCTGCTCGCGGCGTGCGGCCAGGAGACGGGGAACGGCGTGCCCGGACGGACGGCGACGCCGACCGCCGCTGCCACGCGCAGCATCGCGATCGCGACACCCTTGCCATCGCCCACCCCGACGCCCGCGCCTCCCCCAAGCCCCGTGCAGTTCGTGATGAGCATTGACCACGACCTGCGCTATCCCACCGCGCTCGCGACGGACAGGCAGGGGAATGTGTACGCGATTGACGCGGACCATCAGCGCGTGCAGAAGTTCGATGGGGCGGGCACATTCCTCACCATGTGGGGGAGCATCGGCGACGGCAACGGGCAATTCGTCTTCCGCATCAGCGGGCCGATCCCCGGCGGCATCGCGGTTGACGCGCGCGGGACGGTCTACGTCGCCGATTACTACGACCGCGTCCAAGCCTTCGACGGCAACGGGCGCTTCCTGCTCCAATGGGGCATGCACGGTTCCGGCAACGGCCAGTTCGACTTCCCCGCCGGCATGGCGACGGACGGGCAGGGCATGGTCTACGTCAGCGACGCCGGCAATCACCGCGTGCAGAAATTCGACCGCACCGGGCGCTTCCTCCTGCAATGGGGCCGCCAAGGCAGCGGCGACGGCGAATTCCTCTCCCCGAGCGGCATCGCCGTGGACCGGCGCAATCGGGTCGTCGTCGGCGACGCCGACAATAGCCGCATCCAGATTTTCGACGACACCGGGCGCTTCCTCTCCGCATGGGGAGCGCCGAGCACCACCGCCATCCAGGCCGAATGCCAGCCCGGTGTCGCGGTCGGCATGCAAGACACGATCTACCGCGCGCGCAACAACAGCGATCGAGTCGAGGCGTTCGACGGGGGCGGTCGGCTGATCGCGACCTGGGGAGGGACCGGCACCGGCGACGGGCAGTTCATCTATCCGAGCGGCGTCGCGGAAGATGGCCGGGGAAATATCTACGTCTCGGATGTCATCGGCGGGCGGATCCAGAAGTTCCGTCAGCGATAAGCCCCGCATCTCGCCGCCATCGGACGGCATCGCCCGGATCGAGCGGCGGGCTGCATGCGGGAGCGCCCACCTTTGGGGTTGATTGATGTCTTCGGGAAGGGGGGTTATCGGGACATGGGGGAGACCATGGAAACGGATGTGGCGATTGTCGGCGGCGGGCCGGTGGGCCTGACCCTCGCCATGGATCTCGCCGGGCGTGGCGTCCGGGTGGTGGTGTGCGAGCGGCGGCGCCCCGGCGAGTCGCCGAGCGTCCGCTGCAACCACGTGGCCGCGCGCTCGATGGAGTTGTTTCGCCGCCTCGGGATCGCGCGGGAAATCAGGGACGCCGGGTTGCCGGCGGATTACCCGAACGACGCCGCGTGGCGCACGACGATGGTCGGGCGGGAACTGGCGCGCATCCCAATCCCCTGCCGCCGCGACCGCTACACCGCAACCGGCGGCCCGGATACGTGGTGGCCAACACCGGAACCGCCGCACCGGATCAACCAGATCTACCTCGAACCGATCCTTTTTGCGCATGCCGAGGCGACGCCCGGCGTTACCATTCTCAACCGCGTCCGCTTCGACGACTTGGCGCAGAACGAGGATGGTGTGATCGCACGGGCGCACAATCCCGACACCGGTGAAGATGTGCACGTTGCCGCGCGCTACCTCGTCGGCTGCGATGGCGGTCGGTCGGACGTGCGCCATCGGATCGGCGTGCATCTGACGGGCGATGCCGTCGTCCAGCGGACACAATCGAGCTACATTCGAGCGCCGGGGCTGCTTGATCTCCTCCAGACCGCCCCCGCGTGGAGCAATCTCTCGCTCAATCCACGGCGCAGCGGCAACGTCTTCGCCATTGACGGGCGTGAGACGTGGCTGGTGCACAACTACCTACGGGACGACGAGCCAGACTTCGACGCGGTGGACCGCAACTGGGCGATCCGCGCGATCCTCGGCGTCGGCCCGGATTTTCGCTACGAAATCCTCGGCAAGGAGGACTGGTACGGTCGCCGCCTCGTCGCCGACCGCTTCCGCGACCGGCGCGTCTTCCTCTGCGGCGATGCGGCGCACATCTGGGTGCCGTACGGGGGGTACGGGATGAACGCGGGCATCGCGGACGCGGCGGACCTCGCGTGGCTGCTTGCCGCACACCTGAAAGGTTGGGGGGCGGACGCGATCCTCGATGCGTACGAGCGCGAGCGTTTACCAATCACCGAGCAGGTGTCGTATTTCGCGATGGGTCATGCGATTGCGATCGCGAAGCAGCGGCGCGATGTCCCGGCGGCGATCGAAGAGGAAGGCCCGGCGGGCGACGCGGCGCGCGCGGCGGTCGGGGCGGCGGCGTACGACCTCAACGTCCAGCAATACTGCGCCGCCGGGCTGAACTTCGGCTACTACTACGACGATTCGCCGATCATCGCCTACGACGGCGCGCCGCACCCGCCCTACACGATGGGGACCTTCACGCCCTCCACCGTGCCCGGCTGCCGCGTGCCGCATCTCTGGCTGGACGGCGGGCGGTCGCTCTACGACGCGCTCGGCCCGGAGTACACCCTGCTGCGCCTCGATCGGGCGGTCGCCGTCGAGGGCCTGCTGGCCGCCGCGGCGAGCCGTGGCGTGCCGCTGCAACTCCTCGATGTCGCGGCCGACGGGGCGGCCGCCGTGTACGACACCCGGCTCGTCCTCGCGCGGCCCGATCAGCACGTCGCCTGGCGGGGCGACGCGCAACCGGCGGATCCGCTCGCCCTCGTTGATCGCGTGCGGGGCGCCGGGGTGGCGTAAGTGATGCTACGGATGCGCGGATAATTCCTTGACACGTTTGATTGACGGGAGGTATAAGGTCGCCAGGTTGCGTCAATCGTCATATGCTCGATGTGCGACATCGAAGGAGGGTGACATGCCTGGATCATCGCGTGAAGAAGCCTCGGCGGGTTCGCCGCTCAATGGACGGCTGAACCGACGCACGCTCCTCCGTGCCGCCGCGGCGGTCGGCGCGGCGGGGGTGGCCGGCGCGTTGCTGGATGCATGCGGCGGGGCCGCGAGCACGACCGCGCCCGCGACAACCGCGCCGAGCGCGGCGACCACCGCACCGGTGACGACGAGTGCCGCGCCGACGACTGCGGCGGCGAGCGCGGCCGCGCCGAGCACATCGGCGAGCGGCGCGTCCTCCGCCGCCCCGGCGGGGGCGATCACGATCCCGCTGATCAGCAACCCGACGCCGAACCCGGTCGTCCTCCCCGGCGGCCTCTCCTCCATCCTCCTCGACAAGAACCTCTTCGGGCAACTCGTGCGGCCCGACGCGAACACCGGCGCGCCGTCGCCCGATCTCGCGCAGAAGTGGGATATTTCCCCGGATGGCAAGACGTACACCTTCACGCTGCGGCCGGGGGTGAAATGGCACAACGGCGATCCCTTCACCGCCGACGACGTCAAGTTCACCTTCGACCTGATGCAGGACAAGAAATCGAACGCGGCCTTCATCAACAATCTCGGCCCGTTCACGGGCGCGGAGATCGTGGACCCGATGACCGTCAAGCTCAATCTGTCCGCGCCGTACGCGCCGCTGCTCACGCAGCTCGCCTACAACGTCATGATGATGCCGAAGAAGGTCCTCCAGGGGCAGGACATCAACCAGCCGACCAGTTTCATCCAGAATCCGATCGGCACCGGCCCCTACAAATGGAAAGAGTTCGTCTCCGGCGATCATGTGACGCTCGTCGCGAACCCGGATTACTGGGACGGGGCGCCGAAGATCGGCACGGTCGTCTACAAGATTCTGCCGGACTTGAACACGCAGGTCGCGCAGTTGCGCGCGGGCCAGGTGGACATCGTCATGCTCGAACCGTCGCAGATTGACGCCCTGCAGAACGTCCCGAACGTCGTCATCAACGCGGCGAACCAGACGAACTACCAGTATCTCTCCGTGAGCAACAGCAACCCGCTCTTCACAGACAAGCGCGTGCGGCAGGCCCTCTCCTACGCCCTCGACCGCCCGACGCTGGTGAAATCGGTCCTGCGCGGCAAAGGCTCGGTGGCGAACGGGCCGATCTCGCCGCCGATGCAGTGGGCGTACCCGCAGGATCAGCAGGCGTATCCCTTCGACACGAAGAAGGCGCAGGACTTGCTCGCGCAGGTGGGCTGGCAGAATCAGGGTGGCAAGTTGATGAAGGACGGCCAGCCCTTCAAGTTCGCCATCATGCTGGACGTGGGCAACCCCACGCGCAAGGATTTCGCGCTCGTCGCCCAGCAGACGTACCAGAAACTGGGCATGGACGTCTCGATTGACTCGCAGGAGTTCAACAAGTGGTACGACCGATCCGGCAAGGGCGACTACGACATGTTCGTCGCCTACTGGATCACGCCGGCGGACCCGGACGCCCTCTACAACGGCTACTCCGACGACAACTCCGACCACTACAAGAACCCAACCGTGGACGATCTCTTCGCGCAGGGCAAGGTGACCACGTCGCCCGATGCCCGCAAGCCGATCTACGCCAAGTTGCAGCAGACGCTGTACGACGATCAGCCGGACATCTTCATGACCTACCCGCCGGAGTACCGGGCCTTCAGCAAGCGGCTCCAGGGATACACGAACCTCGGCATCCGCGACGCGTTGTACTACACGTACAAGTGGACCCTGGGCGGGGCGTAGAGCCGTGCCCATGAGAAGTGGCGTGTCGCATGGGTAGATACATCGTCAGCCGCCTGATTCAGGCGGCTGTCGTCCTTGTGCTCGTGACGGTGATCACTTTCGCGCTGATCCATCTCGCGCCGGGTGGCCCGTCCGCTGTGCTGACCGACGCGAAGTTGCCGCCGGAGCAGATCGCGCGGCAGCGCGCAAACCTCGGCCTCGACAAGCCGGTCTACGTGCAGTACTTCAAGTGGGCCGGCGGCCTGCTTCGGGGCGATTTCGGCTTCTCGTACACGGACCAGCGCACCGTCCTCAGCGAGATCGGCCAGCGGCTGCCGAACACGCTGGTCCTGGCGGGGACCGCCTTCGTGCTTGCCCTGATCGTCTCGATCCCCATCGGCATCTACACCGCGCAGCGGGCGCGGTCGCTGCCCGATCACGTCGTCAGCGGGCTGAGTTTCCTCGGCCTCTCCACGCCCGTCTTCTGGTTCGGCATCGTCCTCATCATCATCTTCTCCGTGCGGCTGCACTGGCTGCCGGCCTCCGGGATGCGGACGATCAATGCGCCGAACTCGCCGACGGACCTGCTCAAGCACCTCATCATGCCCGCCATCGTCCTGGCGATGCCGACGATGGCCCAGTTCAGCCGCTTCGTGCGCGCGAGCGTGCTGGAGACGCTCAATCAGGACTATGTGCGCACGGCCCGCGCGAAGGGGCTTGCGGCGTCCGTTGTGACGTACCGCCACGTCCTCAAGAACGCGCTGATGCCGGTGATCACGATCATCGGCCTGACCCTCCCGATCGTCGTGACGGGCGCGGCGATCACCGAGAGCGTCTTCGGCTGGCCGGGCATGGGGCGGCTCGCCGTGGACGCGGCCTTCACCCGCGACTACCCGGTCATCATGGGCGTCACCGTCCTCGTCGCCGCCGCGGTGATCCTCATCAACCTCCTGACCGACCTCCTCTATATGGTCATTGACCCCCGCGTGAGGCTGCGATGACGACGACGACGCCCCCGACCGCGACCGCGCTCTCCGGTGCGACGCCGACCGCGATCACGCATCGAAATACCCGGCGCTACTTCATGCGGCGGCTGCTGCACTACCGGCCCGGATTCATCTCGCTGCTCGTCCTCGTCCTGCTCTACCTGCTCGCGTTCGTCGGCCCGCTCCTCTACCGGACATCGCCGAACGAGATTGACCTGCTGAACATCCTCGGCCATCCGACCGCCCAGCATCTGCTCGGCACGGACGACAACGGGCGCGACATCCTCGCCCGCCTCCTCTATGGTGGGCGCGTCTCGCTCATCGTCGGCCTGATCGCGGTGGTCATCGCGGACACGGTCGGCGTCGTCTTCGGCGCCTTCGCCGGGTACTTCGGCAAGGTGACCGATTCGGTCCTGATGCGGATCACGGACGCGCTCCTGGCGATCCCCAGTTTCTTCCTGCTGCTCGTCGTGCTCTCGCTCTTCGGGCCGAGCCTCGCGAAACTGGAGATCGCCATCGGCCTGACGAGCTGGATGACGATTGCCCGGCTCGTGCGCGGCGAGTTCCTGCGGTACAAGGAGGCGGAGTTCGTGCAGGCGGCGAAGGCGATGGGCGCATCCGACCTGCGCGTCATTTTCCGCCACATCATGCCGCAGGCGGTCTCGCCAGTCATCGTCGCCAGCAGCGTGCTCGTGGGCGGCGTGATTATAGCCGAGTCCGCGTTGAGTTACCTCGGGCTTGGCGTGCAGCCGCCGCAGGCGAGTTGGGGGAATATGCTAACCGGCGCGCAGAACTTCGTCTTCACGGAACCCGCGCTTGCCATCTACCCCGGCCTGCTGATCGTCGTCACCGTCGCCGCCTTCAATTACTTCGGCGAGGGGCTGCGCACCGCCTTCAATGTGGCGGAGTGAGCGCGGGCGCCGTCGTGAACGGTGCGCGCCGACCGGCCGACCGAAGGAAACCCGAAAGAGCGAGAGAAAGAGGGAGCGCGATGAGTAGCACCGATACGCGCGAGCGCGCGCTGGTGGAGGCGGTCTCGCTGGAGAACCTGACGCGCGACAACGCGGAGATCGCCAAGGGCGTGCGCCTCTCCGGCAGCGCCGCCGAGGCCGACGCCTTCGCCTATCTCGCCGACCGCTGCCGCGCCTTCGGCATGGCGGTCGAGCGGTACACCGTGGACGCCTACGTCAGCCTGCCGGGCGCGGCGACATTGCGCGTCGTCTCTCCCGAGGCACGGGCGATCGCGTGCATCACGCACTCGTTTTCCGCCGCGACGGGGGCGGGGGGCTTGACCGGCCCGCTGGTGTACGTCGGCAAGGGGACCGCGGCGGCGGACTACGCGGGTAAGGCGGTGCGCGGCGCGGTCGTCATGGCCGATGGCTTGGCGGGACCCGCCTCCGCGCTCGCGGCGGATCGCGCGGGAGCGGCGGGGATGATCTGCGTCAACCCCGCCGGGCTGCACGAGATGATCATCTCCCCCGTCTGGGGCACCCCGACGCCGGAGACCGCCCCCTCCCTGCCCCGACTCGCCGCCGTCTCGGTGCGCACGCAGGAGGGCGACGCGCTCAAGGCGCTCGCGGCGCGCGGCCCGGTGACGGTGCGCCTGCAAACCGAAGTCGAGACGGGCTGGCGACCGATCCCGACGCTGACCGCCGAGATTGGCGGGGCGGAGGACCGCTTCGTCCTGCTCAGCGGCCACGTGGATTCGTGGCACTACGGGGCGATGGACAACGCGAGCGCGAACGCGACGATGCTGGAAGTCGGGCGGATCGTGGGCGAGCGCCGGGGGGAACTGCGGCGGGGTCTGCGACTCGCCTTCTGGTCCGGTCACTCGCACGCGCGGTACGGGGCGTCGGCGTGGTACGCGGACGCGTTCTTCGCGGACCTGTACGACCGCTGCGTCTGCCACGTCAACGCCGAGTCCACGGGGGGGAGGGGGGCGACGGATGTCTCGTCGCCGGGGAACATGGCCGAGACGTGGCGGTTCGCGGCGGGGCCGATCCGCGACGTGACGGGGCAGGAACTGACCTATCGTCGGTTGGCGCGCAACGGCGACCAGTCGTTCGAGGGGGTCGGCATCCCCTCCGCGCTCGCCGGTCTCTCCTCGCAACCGGAGGGCGGCCTCGGCTGGTGGTGGCACACGCCGGAGGACACGCTCGACAAGATTGATCCCGCGAACCTCGTGCGCGACACGCAAATCTATCTCCTCACCTGCTGGCGGCTCTGCACCCTGCCCATCCTCCCCTTCGACTATGCCGAGACGACGAAGGAACTGCGCGACCGCCTCCATCTCCTGCAAGAATCCGCCAATGGTCGCTTCGACCTCACGCCATTGATGGCCGAAGCGGATGCCCTCCACGCCGACGTCGAACGGTTGAACGCGGCGGTCACGGCAGGCAATGACGCCGACGTTGAACGGCTGAACGTGGCGATCATGGC
>JAICIL010000021.1 GCA_025924435.1 Chloroflexia bacterium
CGCGCTGCCGCTCGCGGGCCGGGTCGCCGCTGCCGCCGCGCTGCTGGCCGGCGCCGTCGCCGCGCCGCTCGCCGTGGTCGCCGCGCTCGTTGTAGCGGCCGGTTTCGGCGTGTCGGTCGCCTTGCTGCCGCCGCAGGCGGCGAGCAGCGCCGCCCCCGCGCTCGCGGCCGTCCCCGCGAGAATTGTCCGCCGTGATATCGTTGTACTCATGGGACGTTCCTTTCTTCTGTCGCACTCATTGCGACCGTGTACCATCATCGCGCACGGATGATGCCACCGTTCGGTGGTGTCACGCACCGAATCCTTCTCTACAACGGATGATAGTATGCGCGGCACATCGCCGCAACATCGTTCGCACAGAAAAAACTACTCGCACGCGGCGCGGATGCGTCAGGATGGCGCCGCCATCAGACGCGGCGTCGGTGTGACGAAATACATGCGCACTTCTCCTTCCTGTTTCGGGTCCACGACCACCATCGCGACATCGCCGGGGCACAGTTCGGTATCGCCGCGCGGCACAATCGTCATCCCCTCGCGCCGCAGCGAGACGACGAGCACGCCGCGCGGCAGGCGGGCGGCGGCGAGCGTCTTCCCCGCCACGCGCGCCCCCTGCGCCACCGTCACTTCGAGGAGCGCCGTCTCCGCCGCAAGCGCGTCGAGCCGCCGCACGCCGCTCGTCAGCGCATCGCGATACGCGGCGGTGATATTCGCCGCCGTCACCACACCGAGCAGATGCCGCTCGGCGTCCACCACCGGCATCCACGGGACGTGCGTCGTCGCAAGGTCCTCCAGCGCATCGTCAAGCCCCTCCGTCGCGAGCGCCGTCACCGGGTCGGCGGTCATCACGGACGAGACGGGGGTCGTCGCGCGCTCCCCGGCGAGGACGTTCGAGACATCCGCGAGCGTCATCACACCCGCCAGCGCGCCATCCGGCGCGACGACCGGCGCGCCCCGCAACCCGTCGCGCGTCAGGGCGCGCTCGGCCTGCTCCACGGTGGCATCCGGCGTCAGCGAGAGCGGGCCGCGCGTCATCGCCTCCCCGACACGCAGCGACGAGAGCAGCGGGAACGAGTAGCGGTAGCGGTGGGCGGGCGATGACGCGCGGGAGGGCAGCTGGCTCGTGTAGATCGTCGCGTCGCCGACGATGAGGTAGGAGAGGCCGACGGCGACCATCGCGGGGGCGAGGAGCGAGAGGTTGCCGGTCATCTCCGCCACCATCAGCATCACCGCGAGGGGGGCGTGGGCGATGCCGCCGAAGAGCGCCATCATCGCGACGATCACGAAGGGCGCGGGCGTCGCGGGGAGGCCCGGCAGATGGCCCGCCGCCAGCCGCCAGAAGGCCGCGCCGACCATCCCGCCGATCACCATACCGGGGCCGAAGATACCGCCCGAACCGCCCGAACCGATGCTGAGCGACGTGAAGAGAATTTTGGCGAACGGCAGGACGAGGATGATCCAGAGCGGCAGGGTGTAGATCTCCCGGCTCATGCTCACCTGCACCCAGCCGTAGCCGGTGTGCAACGCCTCGGGGATGGCCATGCCGAGCAGCCCGACCGCCAGCCCGCCGATCCCCGGCTTCACCCACTCCGGGAGGCGCAGGCGGTGGAATTGGCGGCGCGCGCCGTGGAAGGCGCGGGCGTACACGAGGCCGATCAGCCCGCACGCGATGCCGAGCGCCGCGTAATAGAGCAGTTGGATCGGGTGGTTGAAGGCGAAACCGATCTGGTTGCCGAAGACGGGCGACCAGCCGTAGAACGCGCCGAAGATGCTGTAGCCGGTGATCGCGGCGATCAGCGAGGGGATGAGCGCCTCCACCTCGAGATCGTGCAGGTAGAGAATTTCCGCCGCCATCACCGCCCCGCCGAGCGGCGCGCGGAAGATCGCGCCGATGCCCGCCCCCATGCCGGTCGCGACCGCGATCCGCCGGTCCCGCGTGTCGAGGCGCATCCACGTCGCCAGCAGCGAGCCGAACCCGGCGGAGATCTGCGCCGCCGGCCCCTCGCGGCCGCCGCTGCCGCCCGAACCGATGGTGATGGCGGAGGCGATCAGTTTGATCGGGGGGATGCGGGGGCGCACCTGCCCACCCTTGTGGTGGAAGGAGTCAATCGCGGCGTCGGTGCCGTGCCCCTCCGCCTCCGGCGCGAACTTGAAGACGATCAGGTTGCCGATCAGCGCGCCGAGCGTCGTGACGACGGGGATCAGCCAGCGATGCCGGATCGCCTGCACAATCGTCTGCCCCTCACCGGCGGGCTTCGGCGGATCATAGCCCGCGATGCCGCCGATCAGCAGTTTCGTCGCCCACTCCAGCGCGGTGTAGAAGACGACCGCGCCGAGGCCCGCGATCACGCCGATCGCGAGGCCGAGCACCACCCACTTCCGCAGCGCCCGCGTGCTCTCCATCCCGCGTTCGAGCGATGCGCCGCGCACGATCTTGCCGATGATGCCGCCCGTCATCGCGCCGCCCCTCCCCCATGCGGCGATGCGTCGGCGGGATTTGCGCTCGCCTCCGGTTCGTCCCCCATTTCGAGGAACCGGCGGAGCGCCTGGTCGGTGATCCGCCACTCGAACCGGCCCGGCAGCGTCGCGTGCGGGCCGAGTTTGATCCCCTTCAGCCGCCCGGAGCGCAAGAGGATGCGGACGGTCTCCTCGTGCATCCGCAAAATCCGGGCCACTTCATGGACGGTATACAGATGTGGCGCATCGTTCATCTCACACTCCCCCGCGCCGGCATCAGACCCTGAAATCGGCGTGGTGTGCCACCATATTCATGCCTTCCGTAGTATATCACTGTATTTCGTAGTCTTCTACGGCAGGGCGGACTTTCCCGCCGGCATCTCGTTCGCAGGCGGGAACGCCCGCCCTGCCACGCAGAGAGACGCTCGATGGATTGGTTAGTATGCCGGGGCGCGTTCGGACGCGAGAGCGGGCACATGGAGGTCTTCAACGATGGCCCGGTAGGTCTCGACCTGCCGGGTACGTTCCGCCGCGTCCCAGCCGAGCGCGTCGCCGAGGATCGCCGCCACGTCGGGCGCGACGCGTAGGCCGTGCGCGCGATCAATCAGCGAGAGGCGCGTGCGGCGGGCGAGCACGTCGTCCACCGTCATCGCCATCTCGTGGCGCGCCGCGAAGCGCGCCTCGGCGAAGATCACCGGCAGATCGGGCGCCATCCGGGCGGCGAGCAGCGCGTCGCGGTCAATCATCGCGAGGATTTGCGGCGCGTCCGAGCCGTAGGAGTGGAGCAGGTGCGCCGCGACATCGGCGTCCAGCCCGCGCCGCGCGGCTTCGTCGGGCAGCGTCCGCTCCCAATGGCCGTAGCCGTCCGCCCCGGCGAGCGGCAGATGGTCCGACACGGAGGCGCGGACGTTGAGGCCGTGCAGTTCCAGCGTATCGAGCGTGTCTTGCGCCATGCGGCGATAGGTCGTCAGTTTGCCGCCGACGATCGTGACGAGGCCGTTTGGGGCGGAGAGCACGGCATGGGTGCGGGCGAGCGCGGCGGATTTCGCGCCGTCCCGCGCCCGGACGAGCGGGCGATATCCCGCGTAGGTGCTGATGATGTCCGCCTCGGTCAAGTGCGAGCGAATCGAGCGGTTCGCCGTGCGCAGGACGTAGGCGATCTCGTCCGCGTCGGCGCGGGGGCGTTCGATGTCGCCGCCGGGCGTGTCCGTCGTGCCGATCACCGCGCGCCCCTGCCACGGCACGATGAAAATGAGCCGCCCGTCCTCCGTCTCCGGCAGCACGACGGCGTCGTTCGTCACGCCGACCTTCGCGGCGTCCACGACGAGGTGGATCCCCTTGGCGGGGAGCACCTGCACCTGCGGATCGGGCGTGCCGAGCGATTCGACGCGCTCCGCCCAGACGCCCGCCGCGTTGACGACATGCCGCGCCGCGATGGTGAAGGTCTCGCCCGCGATCGCGTCCCGCGCCTCGACGGCCGCGATCCGGCCATGTTCCTGCACGAACCCGGTCGCCTCGGTGTAGTTGGCGACGAGCGCGCCCCGCTCGACGGCGGTGCGGATAATCGTCGCGACGAGTTTCGTGTCGTTCGTGCCCGCGTCGCTGTAGACGAACGCGCCCTTCAGGCCGTCCGCCTTGAGGCCCGGCACATCGCGCACCGCCTCGTCCGCCGGGATATGGCGGTGGCGGGCGATATTCCGCTTGCCCGCCAGCAGATCATACGCGGTCAGGCCGACCTCCATCGCCAGCCCGACGCCGATGCCGCGCGGCAGCGAGACCGGCACGCCGATCGGGCGGCGGGTCGTCTCGTAGATGGGCAGGACGAAGGCGAGCGGCCAGACGAGGTGCGGCGCGATCTTCAGGAGCGTGGCGCGCTCGTGCAGCGCCTCGCGCACCAGCGCGACCTGCCCCTGCGGCAGATAGCGAATGCCGCCATGCACGAGTTTCGTGGACCAACCGCTCGTGCCGCTCGCGAAATCCCGCCGCTCGATCAGCGCGACGGACGCCCCGCGCGAGGCCGCTTCGAGCGCGACGCCCGCGCCGGTGATGCCGCCGCCAATCACGCAGACATCCACCCGCCCCGCCGCCATCCGCCGCAGGTGCTCCGCCCGCGTCTCGCCCGACAGTGCCTGCATGGGGAACCCTCACCCCCGGCCCCTCGCCATCTCGATGGCGAGGGGTGACTCAATCGAAATGCCGTGGCGTTCCGTGGACACCGGACCGGAGCCGGTTCACACGGCACACCGCTATGATAGCAGCGAAACCAAGCATCCCACTCATCAACACGGCTCGCACGGGCGGTTCGTGAACCGCCCCCGCCCGGATTGCCAAATCCTTTCTATAATCGCTGGCTCCCGCCCCAGGGTGGGCGTTTCGCGAATCGCCCGTACGAACACAAAGATTGCATCGGAAAATCGCCCGGCAGTCGGGAGAAAATGGTATACTGTCGGTACGCGAAGCAACGCGCGGATTGCTACCGATGTGAGGAAAACTGTTGTCCGATTCCATCCTCTTAAGTCTGCCAGCCACCAGCCTCGACCTCCTGCGGGGCGACCGCCGCACGCGCTTGATTACCTGGCTCGACCGCTGGGGCCACCATGTCGTGCTCTTGGGATATGTTGATCGGTGGCTCGATGAGCAGCCGGAGAGCGTGACGCTGCGCGAGGTGCGGGCGCGGGCGCTTGTCGCGCTCGGGCGGGCGGACGAGGCGCGCACCATGCTCGACGCGCTGGACGCCGAGCGGCCCCGGACGCAGACGCGCTGGCTGATCCGCCTGCACGCGCTGAAGACGGCGGGCGATCACGCCGCGCTGCTTGCCCTCGCCCCCGAACCCGACGAAGAGACGGAATCGGACATCTCCGCCTGGCTGCGCTACGGCGATGTCTGCCGCGCCGCCGGGAAACTGGACGAGGCGGCGGACGCCTACGGGCGCGTCGCCGAACTCGCGCCCGACAGCACCGCACCATTGCGGCGGCTGGCCGAACTCGCCCTCGAAAGCGGCGATGCCGCCGCCGCGCGCGGGCAGATCGAGACCTTACTCGTCCGCAATGCCGAGCGCCGCCCGACCGTCGAGGAACTGCGCCTGCTGCGCGACGCCTGCCGCGACCTGGAGGACGATGCCGCCGTCCGCTCCCTTGATGACCAGATCGCCCGCCGCGAAAGCGAGGAACGCACCGCCCTCGAAGCCGAATTTGGCCAAAAAGAAGACGACGAAGACGCGGAAGATGCCACGCATCCTCCCCTCCCCCTCTCCATCGCGATGGAGAGGGGGCCGGGGGGTGAGGTTCCCTCCCTCCCGCCCGAAGCCTATACCCTCCTCAACCAGGAATTCGGCCTGCGCGATTTCCGCCCCAATCAGGTGCAGGTGATCGGCAATGTCCTCGCCGGGCGGAGCACGCTCGCCATCATGCCGACGGGCGCGGGCAAGTCGCTCACCTACCAACTCCCCGCCATGCTACTTCCCAAAGCGACGCTCGTCGTCAGCCCTTTGATCGCGCTGATGAAGGACCAGATAGACGGCCTGCCGGAGGCGTTGCGCGCGCGCGCCACGGCGATCAACAGCAGCATGTCGCTCGCCGAGGTGCGCGAGCGGATGCGCGGCATCGCGGCGGGCGACTACAAACTCGTCTACATCGCGCCCGAACGGTTGCGGCAGCGCCCCTTCCTCCACGCCCTCAAGCGCGCCGGGGTCTCGCTCTTCGTCGTGGACGAGGCGCACTGCGTCAGCATGTGGGGCCTCAGTTTCCGGCCCGATTACCTCTTCATCCGCGCCGCGCTGGACGACCTCGGCGGCCCGCCCGTCCTCGCCCTCACCGCGACCGCCTCGGCGGAGACGCAGGCGGAGATCCAGGAGCGGCTCGGCCCGATGGCGCAGGTGACGGCCTCCGTCTTCCGCCCGAACCTCCATTTTGCGGTGCATCGCGCCGGGAACCGCGAGGAGAAGATTGCGGCGGTCGTCGCGCTCTGCCGCGAGATCGCCGGGCCGATCATCGTCTACGCCCGCGCCCGCGACGCCTGCGAGGAAGTGGCCGGGCGGCTGCGGCGCGGCGGCGTCAAGGCGGAGCATTACCACGCGCAGGTGCCCGACCGCGCCGGGGTGCAGGAGCGGTTCATGCGCGGCGAGACGCGCGTGCTCGTCGCGACCGTCGCCTTCGGCATGGGCATAGACAAGGCGGACGTGCGCGCGATCATCCACTACAACCTGCCGCAGAGCGTCGAGGCGTACTACCAGGAGGCGGGGCGCGCCGGGCGCGACGGCCAGCCCGCCCGCTGCATCCTCCTCTACGCCGCCGCCGACAAGGCGCAACTGAGCACCTGGCTGAAACAGGAAGCGATCAAGAAGGACGATTTACGCCAGTTGTACCGCCTGCTGCGGACGATGGTTTCGGGGCGGTACGGGATCGTCTCGCTCGAAACGCTCCAGCGCATGGCCGACCGGGACGATGAGACCTTCGTGCGCGTCGGCGTCAGCATGCTCGAACGGGTCGGCCTGATCCGCCGCCACTTCGACCTGCCGCGCGGCGCGGCGATCACCCTGCGCGGCGACGACCCGGACATGCGCGGCTTCGCCCAGGCGAGCGGCTTGCGGCCCGGACAGACCGCCGATTTCAACTTGATTGATCTCGCGGGCGCGCTCGACACCGAGCCATCGGCGCTCGAATCATGCCTGCTGGAGTGGGCGGACGCCGATCTCGTCCGCTACACCGGCACGGGGCGAGACCCGCTGATCGAATCCCTCCCCGCCCCGCCGGATGTCGGCGAGCGGATAGATACGCTGCTCGCGGACTATCAGGCGCGACAGGACCAGCGCATCGAGGCGATGGCCGCCTACGCGAAGGGGGCGATCTGCCGCCACCGCGCGCTCGCTACCCACTTCGGCCAGCGCATGGCCCGCTGCGGCACCGCCTGCGATGTCTGCGTGCCGGAAGAGCGGCAGCGCGCTGTCGCCGCGACCCGCGCGCGCCGCCCCGTGCCCATCCGCGCCGACGACGATCGCCCGGACACGCTGCGCATCCTGATAGGCCTCGCCGCTCTCCCCTACCCGATGGGGCGGCGCAAGGTGGCGCGCGTGCTGACCGGCGCGACGAGCAGCCCGATCGGCGAAGATCGCTGCGCCGAGTTCGGCGCGCTCCAGCACCTGACGATCAAGGATTTGGAAGAGATGATCGAGCGGCTGATCGCGGAGGGTTTGATCGGGCGGGAGGCAGTCGGCGATTTCCCGGTCCTCACGCTCACCCCGCGCGGTCGCCGGGCGATTGAGACGCCCGATCTCCTGCCGGAGTGGTCGCGCCAGGCGCCGGATGCGGGCGAGATGGACGAGGCGGATCCCGCCTTGCTGGCGGAGTTGAAGGCGTGGCGCACCGACAAGGCGCGCGAGGCCGGGCTTCCCGCCTATTGCATCCTCCCCAACGCGACGCTCGAAGCGCTCGCCGTCATGCGACCGGCATCATCCGCCGCTCTCCGCCGCGTCAAAGGGATCGGCGACAAGACCGCCGAGACATACGGCGAGGAATTATTGACGCTCCTTGCGTGATTGATCGGGAAGCGGGATTACCACCGATCCTTGCTTCTGTATCCGTTTGCGGAATTCCGGGGCATCGCGCCGCGCGATAATCACAGCCTGTCGGGCCGATTCTACAAGGAGATCGCCGAAATCCTCCGGCGTTACTTCCAACACATCAGCCTCATTCCGTGCCATCGAATCCCCCGATTTCTTGTATAACCATCCTAATCATCGTTTCATCGCGAACAGCCGAATCGCGGCTATGCCCGCGCTTTCTTCACTGCCGCGTGCCAGCCCGCGTAGAGATGCTCGCGCTCGTCGTCGCGCATGCGGGGTTCGTAGGTGCGGTCCACGGCCCAGTTCGCGGCAATTTCGTCCTGGTTTCGCCAGTAGCCGACGGCCAGCCCCGCGAGGTAGGCCGCGCCGAGGGCCGTCGTCTCCGTCACCTGTGGGCGCTGCACCGGCACGCCGAGGATGTCCGCCTGGAACTGCATGAGGAAATCGTTGCGTACCATCCCGCCATCCACGCGCAGTTGCTTGACGGCGATACCGCTCTCGCGTTGCATGAGATCGAGCACGTCCCGCGTCTGGTAGGCGACCGCTTCGAGCGTCGCCCGGACGATCTCCGCCCGCCCGCTGCCCCGCGTCAGGCCAACGATCGCGCCGCGCGCGTACGGATCCCAGTAGGGCGCGCCCAATCCCCCGAAGGCGGGGACGAGGTAGACGCCGCCCGTATCCGGCACCGACGCCGCCAGCGCCTCCGTCTCCGCCGCGCGCTCGATGATCCGCAGGCCATCCCGCAGCCACTGCACCGCCGCGCCCGTCACGAAGATCGCGCCTTCCAACGCGTACGTCAGGGCTGAGGACTCAGGACTGAGGATTGAGTGCCCCGCTCCCTCCTCAGTCCTCGGCAGTCCCCACGCGACGGTTGTGAGCAGGCCGCTTCGCGACTCTTTCGCGTCCGGGCCGGTGTTCATGAGCAGGAAGCAGCCGGTGCCGTAGGTATTCTTCGCCATGCCGGGGATGAAGCACGCCTGGCCGAAGGTCGCGGCCTGCTGGTCGCCCGCGACGCCGGTGATGGGGATGGGCTGGCCGAAAAGGGCGGCATCCGTTTCACCGAACAGTCCGCTGGAGGGCAGCACCTCCGGCAGCATCGCATGCGGGACATTCAGCGCGGCGAGCAGTTCATCGTCCCACGCGCCGCTGTGGATGTTGAAGAGCATCGTGCGCGAGGCATTCGTGACATCGGTGACGTGCCGCGCGCCGCCCGTCAGCCGCCAGATCAGGAAGGTGTCAACCGTGCCGAAGGCGAGGTCGCCGCGCTCCGCCTTCTCCCGCGCGCCGGGGACAGTGTCGAGCAGCCAGCGGAGTTTCGTGCCGGAGAAGTAGGCGTCAATGACGAGGCCGGTCTTCGCGCGGATGCGCGCTTCCCATCCCGCCGCCTTCAATTCGTCGCAGTAGCCCGCCGTCCGCCGGTCCTGCCAGACGATGGCGTTCGCGATGGGCCGGCCCGTCGCGCGGTCCCAGACGAGGGTCGTCTCGCGCTGGTTCGTGATGCCGATCGCCGCGATTGACGCCGCCGTGACACCCTGCGCCGCGAGCACATCCTGGGCGACCGCGCGCTGCGTCTCCCAGATCGCCTCCGGGTCGTGCTCGACCCAGCCGGGCTGCGGGAAAATCTGCGGAAACTCCCGCTGCCGCGCCGCGACGATCTGCCCGTCGTGGTCGAAGAGGATCGCGCGCGAACTCGTCGTCCCCTGATCGAGCGCCAGAACATAGGACCGAGGACTGGGTATCCTTACAGGAACTGAGGAGTGAGATTCCCGCATCAACGCCTTTCCCCTTCGTTCCATGCACTCTCGTCTCATGGCACATTGTATACTGCCTGCCTAACCCCCCGGCCCCCTTCCCTCCGAGGGAAGGGGGAGCGAGCCGCTAACAAGCCGGGGTGTTACGGGAACGCCTCGCTCATGCGATGAGTCACCCCTTCCCGTTCCGGGAGGGGGCCGGGGGGTAGGTTGACCGACGACATCGCACACGCAGTCGCAATTCTCCGCACCGGGGGGTTGGTCGCCTTCCCGACCGAGACGGTCTACGGCCTCGGGGCGGACGCGCGCAACCCCGAGGCGATCCGCCGCCTCTTCGCCGCCAAGGGGCGGCCCGCCGATCACCCGGTGATCGTCCATCTCGGCGGCGCGGACGCGATGCCGGCGTGGGCCAGCCGCGTGCCGCCCGCCGCCGTCGCGCTGTCCGAGGCATTCTGGCCCGGCCCGCTGACGCTCGTGCTGCCGCGCGCCGCGCATGTGCTCGATCTCGTCACCGGCGGGCAGGAGACGGTCGCGCTGCGCGTGCCGAGCCATCCCGTCGCGCGCGAACTGCTGGAAGCGTTCGGCGACGGCATCGTCGCGCCCTCCGCGAACCGCTTCGGTCGCCTCAGCCCGACGCGCGCCGAACACGTCCGCGCCGAACTCGGCGACGCGGTGGACCTGATCCTCGACGGCGGCCCGACCGAGGTCGGCGTGGAATCCACCATCGTGGACCTTTCCGGCGACCGCCCGACCCTGCTCCGGCCCGGCGGCATCACGCCCGCGCAACTCGCGGCGGTACTCGGCGCGCCGCCCGATGCGCCGCACGCCGCCTCGCCGCGCGCATCGGGCACGCTGCCGAGCCACTACGCGCCACGCACGCCGCTCGATCTCGTCGCACCGGACGACCTCGAAGAGCGCGCCAGGCACATCGCCGCAAAGGGGCGGCGCGTCGCGGTGCTGGCGCGGCGGAACGCGCCGCCGGTGCTCTCCGGCATCGCGTGGCGTATCATTCCCGCCGATGCCGCCAACTACGCACACCTCCTGTATGCGACGCTGCGGGAACTGGATGCGGTCGGGTATGATCGTATCCTTGTCGAAGCCGTGCCGGAGGGCGACGCCTGGCTCGCCGTCCGCGACCGCCTGCGCCGCGCCGCGCATCGTGGAGGGGAGTAGATGAGCAACAAACCCACCTCCCAACCCCCTCCCGCGTCGGGAGGGGAAGCAGGTGACTCAGTCCTCAGTCCTCAGTCCTCAGTCCTTGTATCTGTCGTCATGGGCAGCACGTCGGATTGGGAGACGATGCGCCACGCGGACGAGACGCTGACCGAGTTCGGCGTGCCGCACGAGTGCCGCGTCGTCTCGGCCCATCGGACGCCGGATTTGATGGCGGAGTTCGCGGCGGGCGCGGAGGGGCGCGGCATCGCGGTGATCATCGCGGGGGCGGGCGGGGCGGCGCACCTGCCGGGGATGGTGGCGGCGCAGACGCTCGTGCCGGTGCTCGGCGTGCCGGTCGAGAGCCACGCCCTCAAGGGGATGGATTCGCTGCTCTCGATCGCGCAGATGCCGGGCGGCGTGCCGGTCGGGACGCTGGCGATTGGCCGCGCGGGGGCGATCAACGCCGCCCTGCTCGCCGTCGCCATCCTCGCCACGACCCGGCCGGCATTGCGCGAACAACTGCGGGCATTCCGCGCGGCGCAGGCGGCGCGGGTGCGGGAGGCGACGCTCCCATGAGCGCGCCGATCCTGCCCGGCGCGACGGTCGGCGTCCTCGGCAGCGGGCAATTGGGGCGGATGCTCGCCCTCGCCGCCCGCCGCATGGGCTACCGCATCCACACCTTCTCGCCGGAGCGCGACACCCCGACCGGGCAGGTCGCGGACCGCGAGATCGTGGCATCATACGACGATCTCGACGCCGTGCGGGCCTTCGCGGCGGACGTGGATGTCGTGACGCTGGAGTTCGAGAATATCCCCGCCGCCACAGTCGAGGCGATCGCGGCGCACATTCCCGTGCGGCCCGGCGGCGCGGTCTTGCACACGACGCAACACCGCATCCGCGAGAAGACCTTCCTGCGCGACGCGGGGTTTCCCGTCACGCGATTCCGACCCATCGCGACGCGGGACGATCTGCGGGAAGGCTTGGCGGCATTCGGCTACCCCGCCATCCTGAAGACCGCCGATTTCGGCTACGACGGCAAGGGGCAGGCGGCCATCGCCGCGCCGGACGAGGCGGACGCGGCCTTCGCGGCCTTCGCCGGTCGCGCCGCGATCCTCGAAGCGTTCGTGGACTTCGCGCGGGAGGTTTCCGTCGTCGCGGCGCGGGGGCTGGACGGCTCATTCGGGCATTTCGGCGTCGTCGAAAATAGCCACGCGCATCACATCCTCGACACGACGGTCGCGCCCGCCGCCGTGCCGCCGGAAACGGCGCGCGACGCCGTGGCGATCGCGCGCGGCATCCTGGACGCGCTCGGCGTCGTCGGCGTGGCGTGCGTCGAATTCTTTCTGACGCATGGGGGCGCGCTCATCGTCAATGAGATCGCGCCCCGCCCGCACAACTCCGGCCACTTCACCGTGGACGCCTGCGCGACGAGCCAATTCGAGCAGCAACTGCGCGCGGTGTGCGGCCTGCCGCTCGGCGCGACGGAGCAATTGCGCCCCGCCGCGATGGCGAACCTGCTCGGCGACCTCTGGCAGGCGGGCGAACCGGACTGGGCGGCGGCGTGCGCCTTCCCGCACGTCAAGCTGCATCTCTACGGCAAAGCAACCCCCCGCCCCGGCCGCAAGATGGGCCACCTCACCGCGCTGGCGGGCGGCACCGATGACGCCCTGCGCACCGTCCGCTCCGCACGGGAGGCCCTCACCCGGCCTTGACCGCGCGGCGCGCCGGGATATGGCGCGCGATTAGCGCGGCGGCGGCAAGGGTAACGGCGTCCCGCCGCCGGACGGTGTGCCGATCGGTCGCGGTGAGGCCGGGAGCGGCCGCGGTTTCGTCGCGGCGGGGGACACAGTCTGTCGCGGGCCGGGCAACGGCGCGACCGTCCCGAAGGTGTATCCGGCACTCAGCGTGGCGGCCTGCGCGTCCGGGTTGGTGACGGTGACATCCACCGTACCGGCGGGATGCGCGGGCATGATGACGGCGATCGTCGTCCCGTTCGTCACGGCGGTCACGGTGGCTGAGACCGTGCCGAAGACAACCCCTACGCCATTGACAAATCCCGTGCCGCTCAGGGTCATCTTCGTTCCCCCTGTTGTAGACCCGGAGGACGCGGAGAGGGTGTCGAGCGTCGGAAACGGCGCGGGTTGCGGCTCGAATGCGCCGATGCTGCACCGCCCCGCCGGGCGCGGCAACCCGCGCTGGTCCACCCCGCCGACGGGCGCGACCCCGCTCGTCCCGGCGCAGAGGGTCGGGTTGCCGGTATTCATCGCCGCACTGCCGATGCCGAGCGCGATGGTCGGGGTCGGGCCGCCGTGATTGGCGAGCGCGCCGAGCAGCGAATCGCCCGTTTGCGGGTTCGCGAAGCCGCAGGTCGTGGCGGGATTGAATTCGATGTTATTGCCACCGTCCGATACGAAATTGCCGCAGTTGCCGTCGCTGAGCGCGGTGTTCGCCGCGAGGATCGTATTCCTCGCGGTGACGCCGCCACCGGGCGTGCGCAGCCCGCCCCCCGAACCGGGCGCGGCGGCAAGCGTTCCCCCGAAGCCCGTTCCGCCCGCGCCGCCCGTCGCGCTGTTGCCGGCAATCGTCCCATTCGTCACGGTGAGCGTGCCAGTCGCCGGGTCGGCAATCGCGCCGCCCTCGCCGACGCCGCCGGTCGCGCCCATGCCCGCGTTGCCACCGGTCGTACCCGCACCGGCGCTCCCGCCATCGCCCCCCGCGCCACCCGTCGCGGCGTTGCCGGTAAATGTGCTGTTGGTCACGGTCAGTGCCCCGCCGTTGTTCAGCGCGCCACCCGTGGCATCGCCGCCCCTGCCCGCATTGCCGCCCATGCCGGCGCCAGCCCCGATGCTATTCCCGCCCGTCCCACCGGCGCCGCCCGCGCCGCCGCGCGCGGTGTTCCCGGAAAAGACGCTCCCCATCGCGACCAATGTGCCGAGATTGCTCACCGCACCGCCGGTGGCGCCGCCCGCAGCGCCGCCTTCACCACCCGTGCCGCCCACAGTCCCGCTCCGGTCAGCCCCCGTGCCACCATCGCCGCCCGCCCCGCCGACCGCGCGATTGTTCGCGAAGGTGCCGCCCGAGACGGTCAACGACCCGCTATTGAAGATCGCGCCGCCGGAAGCATTGCCGCCGGTATCGCCGGGGAATCCCGGCCCGCGAGTCGCGCCCGCCGCGCCGACGACCGATCCATTCCGCAGCGCGAGTGCGTTCAGCCGCACCGTCGCGCCATTCGTTACGAAGAGGATGCGGAAGTCCGGCGTCCCGCCCGCCGTGCTCCGCTGGATCGTCGCGCCATTGCCCGCGATGGTCAGATCCACGCCGGACGCGATCGCGGGCAGGCCGGTCCCGCTGCCGGTCGCCGCTTCGGCAACGAGGGTGTAGAGGCCACCGACGGTCAGGTTGATCGTGTACGGCCCTTGCGCCGGGCTGGCATTGGCGGCGTTGATGTCGGCGATCAGTGCGACCACGGTTGTTGCCGTAAAGACCGTCCCCGTGGCGCCTGTCCGGGCGCTCGCGAGCGGCAGCGCGGCGATGAGCAGTAACACGATCGCCCACCAACGCGGGGCATGAGCGCGGGCATGGCGCAAGGGCAGTGACATCAATGTCCGCTCCTTCTCCCGTGTGGCGACTTGGAAACTATTGACGATGATACGAGTAACTTGTACGAGCGTCTCCACTCTAGCAAGGCATCACCGAAATCGCAAGGGTGCGATAGGGCCATAAGGCATGTGCGCTCGCGCCGGGGGTGGGAGCACATGAACCCGTGGGCCGTGGCCTGTATAATGCGCGACGCAACGAAGGGGACCGGGGCGGTGTCAGGCCCCGGCCCCCGCGACACGGTTCTATACGACGGGGGTTAGGCAAACGGCATGAAAATCACCGATATCCGGACGGCGGAGGTTAAGGGGCACGGCTACTCGACGTACGTGCGCATCTACACCGACGAGGGTGTGATCGGCAACGGCGAGTGCATCCACGGCGGCGAGGGCTGCCCGGCGATGGTCCACGCGCTCAAGCAGTATGTGATCGGCGAGGACCCGGTTAACGTGGACATGCTGTTCGAGAAGATGCGCCGCTCGCGCCTCTTCGACGGTGCGATGTCCGGCGCGACCGTCACGGCGATGACGGGCATCGAGATAGCGCTCTGGGATCTCGCCGGGAAGATCCTCGGCGTGCCCGTCTACCAACTGCTCGGCGGCAAGTTCCGCGACACCGTCCGGCTCTACTGCGACAGCCACGCCGGGAAGGACTTCTCCCCCGCCTCGTACGCGCAGCGGGCGAAGGAGGTCGTCGCGCTCGGCTTCGACGCGATCAAGTTCGATGTAGACGAGCGCACGCACGGCTTCCGCAACGACCAATGGAACTGGAACGCCTCCGGCCCGGAGGTGGAATGGATGACCGACCGCGTCGCGGCGGTGCGCGAGGCGGTTGGGCCGAAGATTGATCTCGCCATTGACATGCACGGTCGGTACGACACGGCGAGCGGCATCCGCGTCGCCAGGGCGATGGAGCCGTTCAAATTGCTCTGGCTGGAGGAGCCGGTGCCGCCGGAGAATGTCGCGGCGATGCGCGAGGTGAAATTGCATTCCCCCGTGCCCCTCTGCGCGGGCGAGAACCTCTACCTCCGCTGGGGCTTCCGCGACCTGATCGAACAGCAGGCGGTGGACACGATCATGCCGGATATCCCGAAGTGCGGCGGCCTCTCGGAGTGCCGCAAGATCGCCAACATGGCGGAGGTTTACTACATCCAGTTCGCGCCGCACAATGTCTGCGGCCCCTTGGGCACGATGGCCTCCGCGCACGTCTGCGCCACCATCCCGAACTTCCTCGTCATGGAGTGGCACTGGGTGGACTACGAGGGGTGGGACGACTTCGCCACCGGCGATCGGCCCGTCATTCAGGACGGCCGCGTCGCCCTGACCGACAAGCCGGGCATCGGCCTCGAGGTGAACGACGACGCGCTCATCCCCTATCTCCGCCCCGGCACGACGCTCTTCGGCGCGACGCCGACCACACCATAGGGAAGAACGAAGGACTGAGGACTGAGGACTGAGGACTGAGTGTGGGAGACAACCGGGCGGGATGATCCGCCCGGTCTTTTGCTGCGCGCGGCTCCGCATTCGGGCCAACGCGGCCGTCCGGGTGGCGGGGCAATCTCCCTGTCCGAACGGGCAGGGAGATTCCGCCCGAATGGTCGTGTCGTGCCGGATCGCCGCCACGCATACTGCACGAGGAGGAAACAACGGGCATGCGCGGCTGCGCGGCCCGGAACGGATGAAAGAGAAATCGAGGCGATTATTATGCGGGCAATGCGGCAAACTCAGGCGATCCTCGTCGTTGCATGGGCATTCATGGCGGTGGATGTCGCCTTCCTGGTCCTGACGCTGATTGCCCAACGCGCCTGAACGCGGGCGTGCCGGGGAGCGGAGCAGCGTGTTTCGCTTCAGGGGTGATGCGTGCGCGACCACGGACAGCGGCCCGCCGGTCGCTGTTTTTGCGCGCGGACCTCGCCCAAGCCGTCTCGAAATCTCTGGTGGCATACCATCGCGCGCCGACTGCCGCCCCGTTCACGGCGCAGGCACCCGCCCCGCCGCGATGAATACCGCGATCGCAGCGCCCGTCATGCTGCCCTTTTCGCTCGCTTCCGCCAGATACCCGAACAGCGCGTCCATCCGCTCCCGGCTTATCCGCCCCTCGGCCACCAGCGCCTCCGCCGTTGCACTGGGGTCCCAGCCGTACTGCGTGAGCTCCTCATACCGCGTGATGACACTGACCACCGGCACGATCTCCCGCCCAACCAGCCCCGCCTCGTGCATCCGGCGGTTCAGCGTCAGCCCCATGCGCGGCTGGTGGTAGAGCGCCGTGGTGTACCGATCAACCAGCAGCTCCATCGCCTCGTGGTCCGGGTGGTCAACCTGGATCCCGTGCCAGTGCGACTCCGCCGCCACGACCCCCCCGCCCGGTTGCACCACCCGGCGCATCTCGCGCAGCGCCGCCGTCGGGTCCTCCAGGTGCATCAGCACCCGCTCGCAGTGCGCCGCGTCGAAGGTGGCGTCGGCGAACGGCAGCCGATAGGCGTCCGCTTCGCGCACGCTCACGCGGTCCGCCACCCCCGCCGCCGCGACGCGCTCCTGAGCGGCCGCGACGAACTGCGGCGAGTGGTCAATGCCGACGACACGGCCGCCGGGGCCGACGGCCGCCGCGAGGAGCGGGAGGAAGGTGCCGTTACCGCAGCCGACCTCGAGCACCGACTGGCCGGGGGCGAGATCGAGCAGCGCCAGCGACCGCTCCGCGACCTCCCGGAGCAGGGGCATCGCGGCCATGGCGTCAAGGTAGGCGGCGAGGTTCTCCACCCCCTCGCCGCGCGCCGTGGCGCTCCACTGCTCCGAACCGACCCGTTTCTGAGAGCTCGCTTCCATGGCATCCCCTCCCGCGCGGCGTACTGTGATGTTTGATCTGACGGCAGTATGCCAGCCCCGGACGTGGGGGGCAAGCGATGCACATCGGTGACGACGGCACGTTGGAATTTCGAGACCGTTTGCTCCAACATCTCCCGGCAAAGCCCCTGCGCGAAAAGGAGGGGACGAAATGCCGGATCATCGCTCCTCTTTTCTTCCCCTTTGCGTTCTCGGCGTCCTGGCGGTTCAATACCCCCGAAAGGGAGGCGATCATGGCGGAGACGGCGGGTGCGGTGGTGATCGGCGGCGGGTGCATCGGGACGAGCATCGCGCTGCATCTCGCGCGGGAGGGTGTGCGCGATGTGCTGCTCGTCGAGCGCGCCTATCTCTGCGCGGGGACGACCGGGCAGAGCGGCGCGATCGTCCGCCAGCACTACTCCAACGACTTCACCGCCGCGATGGCGCGCGACAGCCTCCTGAGCTTCCGGGAATGGGCGGAGCGGATCGGCGGGGGCGACCCGCGCTTCACGCAATCCGGCGTCCTCGTCACCGTCGGGGAGGCGGACACCGAGGGGCTGCGCGCGAATGTCGCGATGCAGCAAGGGATCGGCATCGAGACACGGATCGTCGCGCCGGACGACATCCGCGCCCTCGACCCGCGCCTGCGGACGGACGACATCGCCCTCGGCTGCTGGGAACCGACGGCGGGCTACGCCGACCCCGTCGCCACCGTCCACGCCTACGCGAGCGCCGCCCGCGCCGCCGGGGTGACGATCCGCGAGGGCGTCGAGGTGCTGGACGTGTTGCGGGAGCGCGACCGCGCGCGCGGCGTGCGGACGAGCGCGGGGGAGATCGCCGCGCCGGTCGTCGTCAATGCCGGGAACATCTGGGGCGTCGCACTCCTGCGACAGGCGGGCCTCGACCTGCCGGTCGCGCCGAGCCGCCACCCGATGGCCGCGCTCCGCCGCCCGGACGACGCGCGCGCGCCCCACGCCGTCATCCTCGACATGCGGCGCAACGCCTATCTGCTCCCGCACGCCGGGGATGTGACGCTCTGCGGCTCGATTGCCGGGGAGGACGACACGGTCTACGCCGATCCGGAGACGTACAATCAAGGCGTCACGCGCGCGGAAATCCAGCGGTTCCAGGCGGAGGGCGCGTACCGGATGCCCGCCCTCGCGCGGTCGGTCGCGCAGGGCGGCTGGGCGGGCGTCTATGACGGCAGCGCGGACAACCACCCCATCCTTGATGCCGTGCCGGGGATCGAAGGCTACTACTGCGCCGTCGGCTTCAGCGGCCATGGTTTCAAACTCTCGCCCGTCTTCGGCGCGCTGATGGCGAAATTGGTCGTCGGTGGCCCGGCAGCCGCGCCGGCCCTCCGCCCCTTCCGCGCCACCCGCTGGGCGGAGAATGACCCGATCGGCACGCAGTACGCGGCGGGCGTCCTCGCCTGATCGCCGCTCAGGGCAATCGAAGCGCCATCCGCGGCTTGTCTCCGGTCGCACAATCTATGAGTGACTCAGTTAGAATAGGCGGGGCGGGATTTGACCTGCTGAGCACACGGCGTGAATTACAGCCAGAGGTGCATCCCGTAAACCACCAGCGCCGCGCCAAACACCCAAGCGCAGATTGCGGTGATGTCACTGACTTGGGCCTCCGGTCGCTTGTCGTGCAACCAAACCAAGTGGGGAAAGGCGATGGAAACGATCCCCACGACGATGGGAAGCCACGCGGGGGGAGTAGCACTGGCGTTTCCATTCGGCCACGCGGCGAGAACGCCGGTGTACCTATAGCTCACGTAGCCAAAGGCGATCATGGCCCCACTCCGGTTCCTTCCCGCATCGCGCCGTCGTCGCCTTCTCTACCGGCGTCACGCGTTCCTCCGGCATCATCTTCACGGCGCGTGCGTGGCCCCCCACTTTACCGGAAGGCACAGAGTGATTCAAACTGAGCCACTATTCACAATCTCCTTCGCATCGCGGACAATTGCGCTATGGTTAGGAAGTAGAAACGTTTGCCATTCCGCGTGCAATTATGCTATACTTCCCATACGGCTGGATCGCGGCGAGCATACTCCACGGCTGCGGCCGGTGGAGGGCGGTATGGGGAAATCCGGCATCGCCGCTGTTTCCGGCCCTGAGGGGAAATGGCGATGCCAACACTCCGTCTGGCCCTGCTCGGGCCGCCGACGATCCGCGACGGCGAAACGGATCTCTATCTCGCCGCGCAGAAAGCGCAGGCGCTGCTCTACTATCTCGCGGCGCATCCCGACCGCGCCTTCTCCCGCGCACACCTCATCACGCTGCTCTGGGAGGAGAGTCCCGACCGCGAGGGGCGCAACAGCCTGAGCACCGTCCTCACCCGGCTGCGGCACGCCCTGCCGCTCTTCCCGATCGCCACCACCGGGGATACGCTCGCGTGGCAGGCGACGCCCGACGTGACGGTTGATCTCGCCACCTTCCATGCCCTCACCGCCCCGACCGGCCAACCGACGCTCGCGGACCTCGAACGCGCCGCCGCACTCTGGCGGGGCGGTTTCCTCGACGGCTTCGGCGTGCGCGACTGCGACGCCTACGAAGTCTGGCTGCGGAGCGAGCGGGAACAGTGGCAGGGGCGCTGGCTGCACGTCGTTGGCACACTCGTGGACATCTACCAGCAGAGCGGGCAATGGGCGCGGATGCTGGGGCATGCGCGGGCCGCGCTCGTCGCCGACCCGCTCCACGAGCGATTCCACCGCGCCGCGATGACCGCGCACGCCCTCTCCGGCGACCGAGCCGCCGCCCTCGCGCACTACCGGGCGTGCCGCGAACGCCTGCGGGACGATCTCGGCGCGGAACCCGACCCGGAGACGACCGCGCTCGCCGAGGCGATCCAGGAAGGGCGGCTGACGCGCGCCGCCGCTTCCGGCGCGCCCTCGCCGCCGATCTGGACGGCCGTGCCGACGCAGCCGATCATGTCGTGGCAGCCGCCGCTGCCGATGATCGGGCGGCAGGCGGAACTGGCGGCGCTCGAAGGGCATCTCGGCACTGCGGCGCGCGGGCAGGGACGGCTCGTCGTCGTGCAGGGCGAGGCGGGCATCGGCAAGACGCGGCTCGTCCAGGAACTCTTCTGGCGCATCGAGCACGGCATGACCGACCCACCCCTGCCCGCGCGCCCCGCCATCCCCGCCGGCCACTGCTACGAGGCGGAACGGAGCCTGCCCTACTATCCGTTCGTCGAGGCGTTCCGCAGCATCATGCCGTATGTTGATCTGGATGCACTCGGCGTGCCGGACATCTGGCTCGCCGAAGTCAACCGCCTCCTGCCGGACATCGCGGAACTGCGGCCCGATCTGCCGACGCCGCCCCGCCTCGATCCGAACCAGGAGCAGCGGCGGCTCTTCGAGGGGCTGGCCCGCTTCCTCGCCGCATTGCCCACGCCGACCATCGTCACCCTGGCGGACCTCCATCGCGCCGACAGCGGCACCCTGCAACTGCTCGCCTATCTCGTCCGCGACGAACTGACGCGGCATGTGCTCTTCCTCGCCACCGTGCGGCCCGAAGATACCGACGAATCGCTCGCCGCCCTCCTGCGCGATCTCGAACGCGAGGGGCGCGTCGCGACGATCCGGCTCGCGCGGCTCTCCGCGAGCGCGACCGTCGCGCTCCTGCAGGAGATGGTGCGCGAGGGCGCGGAGAGTCTCGCGGAACGGCTGCATCGGGAGACCGAGGGGAACCCGCTCTTCGTCGTCGAGATCGTCCGCTCGCTGATGGAGCAAGGGGCGCTCCAGTTGGGCGGCGCGAACCCGCGCGAAATCCGCGACCTCGCCCTGCCGGACAGCATCCAGGCGGTCATCCGCTCCCGCCTCGAACGGCTCGACGCGACCAGCCGCCAATTCCTCACCGCCGCCGCGATCTTCGATGGCGGCTTCGACTTCGACGACGCCCTCGCGGTCAGCGGGCAGTCGGAGGATGAGGGGCTGGACGCGCTGGAGACGCTCTTGCGCGCCCGGCTGCTGCGCGAGTCTAGCGACCACGGCGCGATGAGCGCCGGGCTGCTCTATGTCTTCGACCACGACAAACTGCGGCTGGTCGTCTACGAGGGGTCGAGCGGCGCGCGGCGGCGCATCCTGCACCGGCGCGTCGTTGATGTCCTCGCGGCGCGCGGGACGGTCGGGCCGGAGCGGCTCGCGTACCATGCGATCCGGGGGCAGATGTGGGAGCGCGCGCTCGAATGGAGCGAAGCGGCGGCGACGGCGGCGATGAAGGTCTATGCCTACATCGAGGCGGTGCGGCTCTATCAGCAGGCGCTCGAATGCCTGGCTTCGCTCCCACCGAGCGACGACCGGCAACGCCGGGGCATCGGCCTCCGGCTGCGGCTGGCGCAAATCGCCTTCTATGTCCAGCCGGACCGCCTGATGGAATGGCTCGCCCCGGCGGAGGAAGCGGCGATTGCCCTCGGCGACGACGCCCTGCTCGCGGAAGTCGGGCTGGCGCAGGCGAGCGCGATCTACATCCAGGGCCAGTTCACCGAGGCGCTCCCCCGCCTCGAACGGCTGCTGCCGCTCGCGGCGGCGGCGGGCAGCCCGGTCCTCCTCGCCCGCGCGCGCAACATCCTCGGGCGGCTGCTCGCCCTGCGGGGCGAATACGCGCGCGGCATCGCCTTCCTCGAACAGGCGATTCCCGTCCTGACGACGATAAATGAGGCGGAGGCGCTCGTCTCCACCGGTCTGCTGGCCGCCGCCATCGCCTATCGCGGCGAGTTCGCCCGCGCCCGCGCGCTGATGGAAGCGAACCTCGCGCGTGCGGTCGCCATCCACGACCCCACGGCGGAGGTCGCCGCGCTGGTTATCAGCGGGACGAACGCGCAGATGCAGGGTGAATGGGAGCGGGCGATTGATTGCGGGCGGCGGGCGCTGCCGAAGGCGCGGGAGATCGGCAACCGCATCTACGAGTACAACGCGCACTTTGTCCTCGGCCTCGCCCTCGCCCACCTCGGCAACCTCGATGAAGCGATCGCGATGCAGGAGCAGGCGGTCACGCTCGGTACGCGCGCGCGCATCCGTATCGTGATGGGGCGCGTCTACGGCTGGCTCGGCGAGATCTATCTCGCGGCGGGGCGGCTCGATGACGCCCGCACCGCCACCGAGCGCGGGCGGGACATCAGCGTCGCGCACGGCTATCTCGCCGAGACCGCCCTCTGCGACCGCGTCCGCGGCGAAGTCGAGACGGCGGCGGGCCAGTATGCCGCCGCCGCCGCCTTCCTCGATGCCGCCCGCACCCGCTACGCCGAATGCGACGCCCGCCCGGAACTCGCCCGCGTGGACGCCGCCCTCGGCCGTCTCGCGGAGGCCGAGGGCGACATCATCAAGGCCGCCGCCCACCGCCGCGCCGCCCTCGATGCCTTCACCGAGATGGAGATGCATTGGGACGCGGAGCGGATAGCGATGACCGTAGCGAGTCGCGAGTAACAAGTAACGAGGCGAGAGAATTACTCGGTCCCTCTTTCATCTTGCCACTCGTTACTCGCGACTCGTTGCTTTCAGCCCGGCATCGCGCCCAGTTGCGCCAGCAGACCGGCGAAATCGAAGTAGTGCATGACGCGCGCGATCTTGCCATTCCCTTCGGTCACGAAGACCGCCGCGTTGACGCTCGCACGCTTGCCCGTGGCGGGCAGGTTGGGCAGGTCGCCCGTCTGCGTGCCCGTCCAGACAACTTCCATCGCCGCCGTGTCGCCGCTGACGAGCAGGCGCTTGATGTCGCCGCGCGCATCCGGGAAGGCCGCTTTCCACATCCGTGCATCCTGATCGCCCGCATCCCGGCTGGTGCCCGCCCCCGGCGCCGTGATGCCGAAGTATCCGTCTTCGGCCCCGAGTTCCTTACTCGCCTCGAAATCGCCATCACTGAACGCCTGCACCCACGCGCGTGCGAGTTCTTCCGCCGACATGACGACCCTCCTTATAATCCTGCGGCATCGCATACCGCCCACAAACCGTACTGACGTGGTGGCGACGCGTATGGATGCATGACGGCTCGTGGAATGGCGCGGGAACCAGAATATTTCCCGTCCCAATACGAGCAATCCGACGCATTCGTGCCGGAATTCAGGGCGCGATGCGACCCCGCTCAGACCGCCGTACGAGGCGGTCGCTATGCTGCCCCCAGAGATACCACATCCAGGGATTCCGCCGGTCGGCGGAATGGGAAGCGCGCCGCCGGTGTACGGCGCACCGCTGCCGAGGGTGAAACGGTGGCGGCGAAGGGGAGGTTTCCGATGACTGCACTGTCCGCCGCACTCTCGTCTCGTCTCCACGATCGCGCGCCCGCGCGCCTCCATGCCCTGCCCGCGCCCGAAGCGCCGGGCGATGAACGGTTGATCCTCGGCATCCGCGACCGCGACGAAGGCGCGCTCGCCGCCCTCTACACGCGGTACGCGGATACCGTCTACGGCCTCGCGCTGCGCATCGTCCACAGCCCGGAGGTCGCGGAGGAGGTCGTGCAGGAGACGTTCATGCGCGTCTGGCGCGGCGCGCACACCTTCCAGGGCAACCCGAGCGGGCTGCGCTCGTGGCTCTTTCGCATCGGCCGCAACCTCGCGCTCGACCAGTTGCGGCGGCAGGCGGCCCGCCCGCGCACGGTGACGATCACCCCGGAGCCGACGGACGAGCGCGCACCCCTCGATACGCTGGCGGACGCAACGTGCGACGTCGCCGTGCAGGCGACCGATCGCTGCCTGCGCGAGCAGGTACGCCGCGCCCTGCTGACCCTGCCGCCGGAGCAGCGGCACGCCCTCGAACTCGCCTACTTCGGCGGCCTGACCCACCGCGAAATCGCGGACGAAACGGGAGAGCCGCTCGGCACGATCAAGACGCGCCTCCGCCTCGGCCTCCAGAAACTCGCCGCCACCGCGCGGGAGGAGGCATTCGAGCGTTAGCGAGCGATGAGGAGAACGTCTCACGCAGCGGCAATGATGATGCGTTGCTCTGTACTCGTTGCTTGTTACTCATTGCTCATTGCTCGTTGCTCGTTGCTCATTGCTCCATCAGGGGTAGGCAAACCCGTTGCCGCATGCTACACTCGCGGCCATACGTACGTGCGGTACCGAACCAGCGGACGTCGTTGTTCGTGGTCCGAGGGAGGGAATACGCGATGGCCTATATTATTGCCGAGCCGTGTGTCGGGGTGAAGGATGCGTCCTGTGTCGAGGTCTGCCCCGTGGACTGCATCCACGCCACCGATGACGACGATATGTACTTCATTGACCCGAACGAGTGCATTGACTGCGGCGTC
>JAICIL010000022.1 GCA_025924435.1 Chloroflexia bacterium
AGGCATTGGAGGAGGCAATCACTACGGCACTGACGACGATCACCCCGACGGACGCCGCAGGCTGGTTCACCGCCTGCGGCTATCTGCTCGAAACGGATCAGTCATTATGCGATCCGCTCTAGGCACAGAGATCAATGGCGGAACCATAGGTAAACCCTATAGCATATTAATGCCGCACCAAACACCGACGCGAATATCGCGTTGAATTCGCTGACTTGGGCCTCTGGTCGCTTGTCATGCAACCATATCAAGTGGGGATACGCGATGCATAGGCATCCTACAACGATAGGGAGCCACGCGGGAGGGACGGCACCTGAGAGGCCATTGGGCCACGCGGTGCGAACCGGAATGTAGTACCCATAGAGCGCGAAATGAAAGGCGATCACCGTTTACTCCGGTATCTTGTTCCAACGCGCCGCCTTCTGCGCACACGCCTTGCCACCCTGCTTGACCCAAAGGCGCAGAGCGATTCAACCTGGCCACTACCTAGATATTACTCGTTATTGCTCCGCAATCCAGTCCAATGCCATGGCGGCGGTCCAGGATTGGTCGAGGGAGCCGAGCGGCTCGCCGGTGAACGGCTCGTAATACTCGCCGAAGCCGCCGCCGCGCAGTTGGTCGAGCGAAGCGCGGCGGAGCGCGTCCGCCCGCTCCGTCTCCCCGGCGCGGCGGAGCGCCCACCAGAAGAGCCAGTTCATCACCGGCCAGGTCGGGCCGCGCCAGTAGCGGCGGGGGTCGAACCCCGGCCCCTCCGGGCTGGTGCTCGGCGGCACGGGCCAGCGAAGGCGCGGATGGCCGAGCCACGCCGGGCCGTCGAGCGTCGCCAGCACCGCCGCACGCCGCTCCGGCGTGAGATGCCCGGCGACGAGCGGTGCGAACCCGCCCATCACCTGCACGCGGATGGGCGATGCCGCCCGCAAGTCGTAGTCGAGGCAGAGGTTCAGATTCGCCTCCCACCGCTCGTCAAGGCCGCGCAATCCACGGTCGCGCCACTCGATGATGTGCGCGCGATCCGCGTCCGGTGCGTCAACGATGGCCGCGATTTCCAGTAGGGCGTCGTTCGCGGCGACGAAGATCGCGCTAAACCAGACGGCCTTGACGAGGAACGGGTTCGTCCGGTAGGTCGTCGCCTCGTCGTAGCGCCCCCGCCGCATCACCTCGACGATCCAGAGGTAGCGGTCGTACTCCGCCATCGTCGGGCGCATCGAGGGGTCGGCATGCTTGAGGTCGTGCCGCTCGTACGGCGGCAAATCCTCCACGGTGATCGCCGCCAGCGCGCTGTCCCAGGCGGGCGAGTTGTCCGCGCCGCTCTCCCACGGGTGGTAGATCGTGACGAGGCCGGACCGCTCCGGGTCGCGCTCCGTCGCCAGGTAGCGGTGCCAAGCGAGCAGGCGCGGATAGATCTCGCGCAGGAAGGCGGTCGCGTCGGCGGCTTCCGCCCCGCCCCGCTCTTGCGCGATCGCCCAGATCGCGTGCGCCGCGATGGCGTGGACGGGCGGCTGGCACATGCCGCTCGTCAGGGCATCGGACGGCCTCGCGGGCGCGGTCGTGATGCCCCACCGTTCGGGGTCCGGGAAGTAGCCGCTCGCGGCGGGGTTAAAGACGATGTGCGGCACCATCCCCGTCGCCCACTGCGCGGCGAAGAGCACGCGCAGTTCCTGCGCGGCGCGCCGGGTGTCGAGGCGGGCGAGGCCGATGGCGATGAAGGCGCTGTCCCAACTCCATTGATGCGGGTAGAGGCGGGGCGCGGCCTTCGTCCAGCCGCCGAGATCGTTGGCGCGCAGCACCGCGACGGCCTGCGCCGCCATCTCCTCCGGCGTGAGGGCGATGGGCCGATCGGTGGTGCTCATTTGGCAGCAATCTCCCGGTGCGTCGCCGGATCGAACCAGCGCAGTTTGTCCCACTCCGGTTGCAGCCAGAGCGCCCCGTTCGTCTCGATCGGGAAGTCGGTACGCGTCAGCACCTTGACGCGCTGGTCGCCGACGACCGCCGTGACGAGCAGGTTCGCCCCGACCGGCTCGATGACCTCAGCGGTCGCGGCGAGGGCGTCCGAGATCGGCTCAAGACCGGCCTGGATATTCTCGGCGCGGATGCCGACGAGCACGTCACCATCCGGCCCCGCTGCCAGCGCCGCCGGGGCGTTCAGGATATGCTTGCCGACCGCGACATGCACGCTTCCGTTCTCATGCCGGAGTTCTCCGCGCAGGAAGTTCATCGGCGGGTTGCCGATGAAACTGCCGATGAACTCCGTCGCCGGGTCGTTGTAGACCTCCATCGGCGTGCCGCACTGGACGATCTCGCCGTCGCGCATCACGGCGATGCGGTCGCCCAAACTCAGCGCCTCGACCTGATCGTGCGTGACGTAGATCGTCGTCGTCTTGATCTCCTGCACGAGTTTCTTCAATTCGCTGCGGAAGTTGAGCCGCAGCAGCGCGTCGAGGTTGGAGAGCGGCTCGTCCATCAGCAGCACGGACGGCTCCATGACGATCGCCCGCGCCACCGCGACGCGCTGCCGCTGCCCGCCGGAGAGTTGCGCCGAGAAGCGGTCCAGGTAGGGCGTCAGTTGCAGGAGGTCGGCGGCGCGCTCCACCTTGCGGCCGATCTCGCCTTTCGGCGTGTGGTGCATCCGCAGGCCGAAGGCGATGTTGTCGCGCACCTTCATGTGCGGGAAGACGGCGTAACTCTGGAAGACCATCGCGATATCCCGGTTGCGCGGCGGCAAATCGGTGACATCGCGGTCGCCGATGAAGATGCTGCCGCTGTCCGGGTATTCCAGCCCCGCGATCATCCGGAGGAGCGTCGTCTTGCCGCAGCCGCTGGGGCCGAGCAGCACCATGAACTCGTTGTCCGCCACCGTGAGGTCCACATTGTTGACGGCGGGCTGCTTGCTCCCCGCGAAGGTCTTGACGATGTTCTGGATGTTGATTTCAGCCATTGGTTCCTCAGTTCGGAGTTCGGAGTTCGGAGTTCGGAGTTCGATGTTCGGAGACCGGAGTCGGTATCTCTTCGAACATCGAGCTCCGAACTCCGAACAATCCCCCACTACCGCACCACACGACCCCACATATTGAACAAGTAGCGGCGCATGAAGAAGATGAAGACTAGGGAGGGGATGACGAGCGCGAAGCCGCCCGCGAACTTGTACGGCAGTTGCGCGCTGTTGAGCGAGGCGAGCACCTGCGCGGGCAGCGTGCGATGCTTCACCGTGAGGATCGTCGCCGCGAAGACCTCGTTCCACGAGCCGACGAAGGCGAAGATCGCCGTCGCCGCCATCCCCGGCAGCGAGAGCGGCAACATGATGCGCCAGAAGGCGGCGAACGGCGTGCAACCGAGCGTCAGCGCCGCCTCTTCCAGGTCGCGCGGGATGCTGACGAAGACGCTGCTCATGACGAGAATCGTCGTCGGCAGCGTGAACGCGGTATGCACGAGGATGACGCCGAGCAGGGTATCGTAGAGGTTCCACTTGATGAAGGTGACGGCGAGCGGGATGGCGAGGATCACCGCCGGGAAGGCGCGCGTGGAGAGGATGAAAAGTTGGAAGGCCCCGCGCCCGCGGAAGAAGAAGCGCGCGAGCGCCAGCCCCGCCGGTGCGCCGATCAGCGTCGAGAGGATGAGCGTGCCGATCCCGACGACGATACTGTTGCGCACCGACTCCGCGACGCCCGTCGAGTGGATGAAGAACGAGAACGTCTCGCTGGAGAAGACGCGGGGAATGAGCGCCTTCGGGAAGGCATAGATCTTCGCCTGCGGGCTGAAGGCGCTGATGATGATGAAGTAGATGGGCAGCAGCATGAAGAGCGTGATGAGGATCGCCAGCGCATACATCCCGACCCGCCCCAGCGCATAGCGCCGCGAGCGCGCCCGACGGCGCACGACAGGCGCGGCAGCGGTGGTCGGTTTCGCAATCGTCGCGGTGCCCATTCCCTACCCCCTGCCCCCTCCCGGAACGGGAAGGGGTGACTCATGCGGAGTGCCGTGGCCCATGTCAATCGCCCCGCCATCTCTCGGAGGGCGCATGCGATGCGCCCCTACATTCCCGTCCCGTATCGCTCCCCCTCTCCTTTGCCGCACGGCAAAGGAGAGGGGGCCGGGGGTGAGGTTTTACACCCCCTGCTGCTCGTCGCGCACGCGCAGGGCGCGCAGGTAGACGATCGTCACGACGATCGAGATGGCGATGATCACGACGGCGTAGGCGGCGGCGACGTAGTTGTTGGTCAAGGTGGCGCGCCAGTAGTACGCCTCCTCGGCCAGCACCGGGATCGTGCGCCCGACCAGCGCCAGGACGATGGCGAAGACCTGGAAGGCGGCGAGCGTCCGCAGGATGAGCGCCACCTGGAGGCTGGGGCGCAGGAGCGGCAGCGTCACGTAGCGCAACCGCTGCCAGGCCGTCGCCCCGAAGACCTCCGCCGCCTCGCCGTAATCTTTCGGGATCACCTGGATACCGGCGAGGAGGATAATCATGACCAGCGAGGTCGCCCGCCACGTCTCGGCGACGACGATGGACAGGAAGCTGCTGACCGGATGCTCGGTCGTCAGGAACGGGAAGGGGTTCTGCTGCAATCCCAGCCCGTGCAGGATCGAGTTGAGGAAGCCGTTCGGGGAGAAGATGGAGAGCCAGACGATCCCGGCGGCGAGGTCCGAGATCGCCAGCGGGATCGCCCAGATGTAGAGAAAGAACCCCCTGCCCTTCAGGTCCGACTGCAGGAGGAGCGCCATCGCCAGCGCGAGCACCAACTGGCACGGCACGATGACGACGATGAAGAGGAAGGTGTAGCGAACCGCCGGCCAGAAGTAGGTATCCCCCGTCATCCGGTGGAAGTTCGCCGTCGTGAAGCCTCCGTGCTCCCCGCGGATGGAGAGGATGAGCGCCTGGAACATCGGCCAGACGACGAAGACCGCGAGGAAGATCACGGCGGGGATGAGCAGCAGATACGCGGCGCGCGATGTGCCGGCCCTCCCGGCGCGGCGGACGCGCCGCGCCGGGGCCGCGATCGCCCGCCGGTCGGTCGTTACTTGAGTTGACATGGGCCCGTACCCGCCGGATCGGGCGCCCAGCACGGCGCCTTCGTATCGTTGAAGATGCCCTGAATGATCTTCCCCTCGTCGTCCAGCACCGTCTGGACAGGCTCGCCCTTGACGATGATGCGGGTGAACGAGTCCGTGTACGCCTTGCTGTAGTCGCCGTTCTTGGCGCCCAACCCGACGGGCAGGAGCGTCGTGACCGCATTCGGCGCACTCGACTGCGCCTTGATCGCGTCCGCCTCCAGCTTGACGCCCCCGGAGAGATCGGCGGGGACGGTGGCGTTCGTCACCGGGAAGAAGCCCTCCTCCTTCGCGGTGGCGATCTGCTGCGCCGGTTGCGTCAGGTAATCAATCAGCAGTTCCGCGCCCGCGCGGTTCGGCGCGCCCTTCGGGATCGCGAATCCGGCGAGCACGGGCATGAAGCCCAGCCCCTTCGGCCCGGTAGGCGCCGGGAAGGCGACGAAGTCATTCGAGCGCGTCTGGAGCACGTTCAGCAACCCGGCGATATGATCCCAGCCGACCCAGATCTCCTCGGAGAGCATCGGCTCGGAGGCGTTCGCGTAGTTCGTCGAACCGGGGTTCGTGTATTGCCAAATCTCCTTGAAGTCATTCCACATCTGCACCGCTTCGGGCGTCTTGAAGCCGACGGCGGTCGTGCCGGTGTAGGACGGGTAGAGATAGCCCTGGAAGAAGCGATGGATCAGCCCCGTCGGGCCGGCGGGGAAGCCGATGCGCCGCTGGCCCGACGCCTTCTGCATCGCCGCGCCCCAGTCTTTCAGTTGCGCGTAGGTCAGGGTCTGCACATTGGCGCCCTGCGGCAGGTATTGCAGAGCCTTCTTGTTCGCCGCCATGATGTAGGTCGCCTGCATCCAGGGGATGTAGTACGTCTTCTCCGTGCCGTACTTCGCGAGATCGAGGAAGGTCTTTGGGAAGCCGCGATCGCCGAGTTTCGCGAGCACCGGCGTCAGGTCCTCCAGCAGGCCGTCGCTCGCGAAGGGGGCGAAGTCGCCGTGCAGGCCGCCGAGGATGCTGACCGTCAGCTTGCCCGCCTGCTCCTCCGCCCGGACACGGTCGTTGTACGGCCCGTAATCCTGCGGCAGGAAGTCCACCTTGCCCTTGAAGTTGCCGAGGATCGTCTTGCGGAACTTCTCCGCCTGGTCAATCGGCGAGAACTGCGTCGAGAGCATCGTGATTGAGCCGGCGTCCGCCAGCGGCGCGGAGGTGGCCGCCGACGAGGCGGTCGTCGCGGCGGGGGCAGCCGCGCTCCCAGCGGGCTTGGTTGCGGCGGCTGCCGCGCTGCCGACCGGGGCGGTTGCCGCGCCCGCCGCCGGGGCGGTCGTCCCCGCCGGTGCGGCGGTCGCGCCGGTCGCGGGCTTCGGCGTATCGGTCGCTTTGCTGCCGCCGCACGCCGCGAGGATCGCGGTCGCCGCCGCCGCCGCGATCCCGCCAAGGAACCCGCGCCGTGTCAACTGCCGGTCACGAACCGTGCTCTGCTCCCGCGTTTCCACTGCGTCACTCCTTTTGATTGATGGTAACAACCGAGAGGTACCCCGATGGGATGATGCGCCGGGACTGCCGGGGATCCGCGATGATGAGAGTGCGTCCGCGAGCCAAAAGGCGACAGTCTGTGGTACCGATGTAGCATGAAGCATACCGGAAACTCGGCAATCGTCAACATTCATGCCGCGCGGTATGATGGCGGGATACGAACCTCACCCCCCGGCCCCCTCTCCTTTGCCTTGGGGCAAAGGAGAGGGGGAGCAAGCGGAGTCTTCCTCAGTCCTCAGTCCTCAGTCCTCAGTTCCGGTTCGTGATTGGAGGCTCGTGATGGCACAATCGCCCTTCCGCAATCGCGTGCGCGCGCCCGAATTGAACGGCGGGCTTGGCTGGCTAAACACGGATCATCCCCTGTCGCTCGCGGAGTTGCGCGGGCGGATCGTGCTGCTCGATTTCTGGACGTACTGCTGCATCAACTGCATGCATATCCTGCCGGACCTCAAGGCGCTGGAGGAGCGCTATCCGAACGAACTCGTCGTGATCGGCGTCCATTCCGCGAAATTCTCGAACGAGGGGCAATCGGACAACATCCGGCAGGCGATCCTGCGCTACGAGATTGCCCACCCCGTCGTCAACGACGCGCAATTCGCCATCTGGCAGCAGTACGGCGTGCGCGCCTGGCCGACCGCCGTGCTGATTGACCCGGAGGGGTACGCGGTCGCGGCGTATTCCGGCGAGGGGAACCGCGAGCGGATGGATCGCGACATCCAACTGCTCATCCAAACCTATCCCGACGTAACAGGGCAGACACCGTTCCATGTCGCGCGCGAGGAGGTCTCGGTGATGCCCCTCCGCTACCCCGGCAAGGTGCTGGCGGACGCGGAGCATGCTCGGCTCTTCATCGCGGACTCCAACCACAATCAGATCGTCATCTGCACGCCGGACGGCGCGGTGCGGACGCGGATCGGCAGCGGCGCGGTCGGCGCGGCGGACGGCGACTACGGCGCGGCGACCCTCAACCACCCGCAGGGGATGGCGCGCGTCGGCGACATGCTCTACGTCGCGGACACGGAGAATCACCTGCTGCGCGCCGTGGACCTCGCGGCGGAACGCGTGACGACCGTCGCGGGCACCGGCGCGCAGGCCCAGTTCCGCGCGACGGGCGGCGACGCGCCGACGACGCCGCTCAACTCGCCGTGGGACCTCGCCTACGTGAATGGTGAACTGTATATCGCGATGGCCGGGTCGCATCAGATCTGGGTCTATTGCCCGTCCGCAAGGCGCGTGGATGTCTTCGCGGGGTCGGGCGCGGAGGCGCGCGTGGACGGGACGCTCGACGACGCCGCCTTCGCCCAGCCCAGCGGCATCGCGACGGACGGCGATAATCTCTACATCGCGGACAGCGAGACGAGCAGCGTCCGCCGGATTGACCTGGCGACCGCGCGCGTGACGACGCTCGCCGGCGAGGACCTCTTCGCGTTCGGCGATGTGGACGGCAGCGGCGCACGCGTCCGCTTGCAGCACCCGCTCGGCGTGGAATACGCGGACGGCGCGCTCCTGATCGCCGACACCTACAACCACAAAATCAAGCGGCTCGATCTCGCCACACAGACCGTCACGACCATCGCCGGGACGGGCGAATCGGGCGCGGCGGACGGGCAACCCGGCCAGCTCTACGAACCGGGCGGCCTGAGCGCGGCGGGCAACGACCTGTACATCGCGGACACCAACAACCATCTGCTGCGTCGCCTCGATCTGACCACGGGCATGCTGACGACGATCCCGGTGCGTGAGGCAGCGAACAGGACGGAGACGGAGGAGTTCTTCCCCGCCCTCGAAACGATCCCCGTCTCGGAGCAGCAGATCGCCGCGAACACGCCCGCCACGCTCGCCGTCGCGCTCGCCCTGCCGCCGGAGCACCACATCAACGGGGACGCGCCGAATGGACAGTCGCTCCGCGTGGATGGCATACCAGTGCCGCTGCCCGCACTCTCACTCGCAGACGGCGCACTCACTATCCCAATTGGCCCGTTCGCCGAAGGAGAACACGAGGCGCGCTACACGCTGACGCTCTATTACTGCCGCGAGGGCAACGAGGCGGCGTGCGCGATCCGCTCGCTGCAATGGCGGATACCGCTCGCCGTCAACGGCGCGGGCGGCGCGACGCGCATCCCGCTCATCGCGACACTGGCGGCACAGGAGTAGGGTACTCCCCCATTACATTATCGTAGGGACGGACGGTGGAGACCGCATACATCCGTATGTCGACGCGCTGCGTATGGTGAGATGACGCCGAAGGGTGATTTTCGACAGATTTTTGTAAGATATTTTCTCTTTTCTAGTAACACTCCTCTACTATAGTGCGAATGTAGCGAGCAGCGTTGCTCCAGACGTATCACATATAGTGGAGGCATATCATGAAGGTTCAGTTGCGTCGTTGGTTCACCATCGGTCTCATGAGTGGTTCACTGGCGCTTTCCGCCATCGCCGGGAGCGCGGCAGTCGGCGCGGCGTCGGCGCATGAAGAGCGCGACTATCCGGTCGCGGCAGTTACGACGGAGGCCGTCGTGACGATTGCCCCGGAAAGCGTCAACACGCTCTCCGTTGTCTCGACTCAGGTTTTCAATGACGACAGGCGGAGCTAAACGCTAGCGACGAGACGTACCATCTCAGTAGCACGCGGAGACCGCCGGGCAATTACCCGGCGGTCTCCGCGTGCGTATACTGCGCGAAAGGCGCGGGCATGCGTGTTGCGACGATGGATGTGAAGGGGGATATGGGGCGAATGACACATCTCTATCTGATCCGCCACGGCGAGGCGATCACGAATGTCGAGCCGATCATCGGCGGGATGCGCGGCGACACGGGCCTCTCGCCGCTCGGCGTGCGGCAGGCGGAGGCCCTGCGGGATCGGCTGGCCGGGACGCGGGAGATCGCCGCCGACGTCCTGATCGCCAGCACCCTCCCGCGCGCCCGGCAGACGGCGGAGATCATCGCCCCCGCGCTCGGCCTGCCGATCGTCTGGGAGGACGACGTGCAGGAGATGCGCGTCGGCGAGGCGGACGGCCTGTCGCTGGACGAATTCGCGCGGCGGTATGGCGTGCCCGATCCCGAGCGCGACCCGTATCGCCCGCTCGCGCCCGGCGGCGAGAGTTGGGCGCAATTCCTGCTCCGCGTTGGCACGGCGCTGCACCGCATCGCGCACGAGCACGACGGCAAAACGATCGCAATCGTCTGCCACGGCGGGGTGATTGACGGCTCGCTCGTCTGTTTCTTCGGCCTGAGCACCCAGACGCTCCCCACGGTGGAATTCCAGACGCACAACACCTCGATCACCCACTGGGAGCGGCGCGCCCGCCCCGATAATCGCGCGCGCTGGCGGCTCGTCGCCTACAACGATGTGGCGCATCTCCGGGACATCGGTGCGGTGGAGTACACCCACTGGGACGAACTGCGCGCCCAGCCTGTCACCGGCGCCGATCAGCCCGCCGTCCCGCTCCCCACCGAACCGGAGGCTTGATACTCGACACCCTGCGCCGGAACGCCGCGTCGCGCTGAAAAGGCCCGACCGCAGAGTGAAACCATGTTCCATGTCTCCCCTTGACGCCCCGCGCGGCGTCACGGTACCATCCAATCATCAGTCAGTGATCGCGCCCCCAACCCCCATTACCGTGCATGGCGCATGCCGTCCTCATCGCGGTTCCGGTCGGGAAGAGTTGAACCGCGAAGGCGCGAAGAACGCGAAGGAGAGAAGAGCAGAGGAACAGACACCCCCCGGACCTTTGCCAAATTCTCTTCTTCTTCCCTTCGCGCCCTTCGCGCCCTTCGCGGTTCAAAAATCTGGAGGATAGATGCGACCGAACAGGATGAAGGAGACGCTGGCGGCGGGCGGGTGGAGCGCGGGGCCGATCATCCCCGTCGCGGACGCGGCGCTCGTCGAGGTCTGCGGGCTGACCGGGTGGGACCATGTGCTGATTGACGCCGAACATGGGCATATCAGCGTCAAGGATTGCGAGGATCTCGTGCGGGCGGCGCACATGGTCGGCATCACGCCGGTCGTGCGCGTGCCGACGAACGCGCCGCACGAGATCCTCCGCTTCCTCGATACCGGCGCGCAGGGCGTCGTCGTCCCGCAGGTGACGACGCGCGCGGACGCCGAGCGGGCGGTGCGGGCGGCGCGCTACCATCCGCGGGGCGCGCGCGGGCTGGCGGGCGTGCGGGCGGCGGAGTACGGCCTCGGCGGCCCGATGGGCGACTACGCGCGGGCCGCGAACGAGATGATCCTCGTCAACGCGCTGATCGAGGACATTCGCGCCGTGGACAACCTGCCGGAGATCCTCGCGGTCGAGGGGTTGGATACCATCTCCATCGGCCCGTCGGACCTCTCGCAGTCCATGGGCCACCCCGGCGAGCGGGATCATCCCGCCGTGCAGGCGGCGATCGCCGAGATCATCCGGCTCGGCGTGGCGGCGGGCAAACCCGTCGGCATGAACTGCCCGACCGGGGCGGACGCGGCGCGCGAGCACGCCCGCGGCGTCCGCTTCTTCAGCGTCAGCACCTGGGGCCTGCTCGCCCAAAGCAGCGCGGCATATCTCGCCGCACTGAAGGAGAATTGAACCGCGAAGGCACGAAGGACGCGAAGAAGAGATGAGAGAGAAATGTTGGCTTTTGAAGAATCGTTGAGGATAAGAGATTCCTCTATCTCTATTCCTCCTTTCCTCTTCGCGTCCTTCGCGCCTTCGCGGTTCAATGTATCTGCGGTTCAACCGGTTTCATCAGGAAGGGGCTGGATACGATGGCGTGGACGAACGAGGGGTTGGCGCACCGGCCGGTGGTGATGGGGCGGCGGGGGGCGTGCGCGTCGGCGCACTATCTGGCGACGCTCGCCGGGCAGCAGATGCTTATGCAGGGTGGCAACGCGATTGACGCGGTCGTCGCCATCGCGGCGGCGCTCAATGTCGTCGAGCCGTACATGTCCGGTGCGGGCGGCGTCGGCTACATGTTCATCTACGACGCCAAGAGCAAGAAGCGCGTCGTGCTGGATTACAACGGGCCGAGCGCCTACGCCGCCGAGTTGAGCAAGTACAAGAGCGAGGACGACAAGCAGAAGGGCATCCTCTCGCCCTTGATCCCCGGCGCGCTCGGCGGCTGGCTGACCGCGCTGGAGAAGTACGGCACGATGGACCGCGCCACCGTCTTCCAGCCCGCCATCGAGTACGCCGAGGGCGGCTTTCCCCTCTCGATCAAGAACGAGCATCATTTCAAAGTCTCGGAGGATTACCTGCTGAAATGGCCGACCTCGCGCGAGCAGTACGCGCCGGAGGGGCACACGCCGACGGCGGGCACAATCCTCAAGATGCCGAACCTCGCCCGCACCTTTCGCACGATCGTCGAGGGCGGCAAGGATGCCTTCTACCGGGGCGAGATCGGCAAGGAGATCGTCCGCTTCTCCGAGGAGAACGGCGGCCTGATTACGCAGAAGGACCTGGACGACTTCGCCCCGGAATGGGTCGAGCCGATCGGCGTCAGCTATCGCGGCTACGATGTCTATTGCCCGCCGCCGCCGTGCAGCGGCATCCAGTATCTGGAGACCCTGAACATCGTCGAGGGGTTCGACATGGCGGGGATGGGGCACAACAGCGCGGCGTACATCCACCACCTCGCCGAGGCGATGAAACTGGCCGTCGCCGACCGCGCCGAGTACGCGCCCGCGCCGAACCCGCCGACGGAAGGGCTGCTCTCCAAGGCGTACGCCGCCCACCGCCGCTCGCTGATCGACGCGACGAAAGCGGGCGTGGCGGGGGGCGACCGCTACACCTCGCAGAAGAAGCGGGACGAAATCCTGGCGGGCGACCCGTACAAGTTGCCGCAGAGCACGACGCACTTCGACGCGGTGGACGAGCAGGGCAACGCCGTCTCGGTCACGCAGACGCTCGGCGGCGGCTTCGGCTCCGGCGTCGTCTTCGGCAACACGGGCCTTGCCCTGAACAACTTCACGTACTGGATGGACCTCGACCCGGAAAGCCCGAACGCCATCGGCCCGCACAAGCGCGTCGAGCAGTGCCTCTCCCCGGCGCAGGTCTGGAAGGATGGGCGACTCTTCATGGTGATCGGCACGCCGGGCAGTTTCGGCATCATGGAGACGACGCCGCAGATGATCATGAATGTGCTGGATCACGGCTTCAGCATCCAGGCGGCGATCGAGGCGCCCCGCTTCCGCACGGCGAACGGCACGGAACTGCTGATGGAGGGACGCATCCCGGAGGAGGTGCGCGCGCAACTGCGCCAATGGGGCCACGAACTGCTCGTGCAGGAGAACTGGACGATGCTGTTCGGCGGCGGCCAGGGCGTGATGGTGGACCCGGAGAGCGGCGCGCTGATGGGCGGCGCGGACCCGCGCCGCGACGGCTACGCGCTGGCGTGGTAGCGACGAAGGATTGAGGACTGAGGACTGAGGGCGGTCGCGAACCTCACCCCCGACCCCTCTCGTACGGAGCCATCGCCCGCGCGCTTCGATCGTGCGAGATCACGGCGGCGCTGGAGAGGGGAGAGGAAATGAGAGCACGCGAAAGGTTTGTAGGCGTCACGTCAGGTATTTCTCCCCCTCTCTATTGCTGCCAAGCAATGGAGAGGGGCCGGGGGGTGAGGTTTCTCCATGGACAGGGACACGATCATCCAAGCATTCATCGCCGACGTGAAAACGATCCTCGCGGACGAGGGGGCGACGGAGGCCGGGTTGCGGCGCATCGCGGAGCGGATGCGGGCGATCACGACCGAACCGGCGCTCACCGAGACCGTCGAGGATTTTGGCAATGCCCACGACGGCCTCGGTCGGCAGTCCCGCCCGCTCTACACGGACGAGACGGGGCTGACGCTCGTACGCGCCCGCTTCCCCCCGGAGACGAACACGCCGATCCACAACCACGGCACCTGGGGCGTGATCGCCGTCTATGCCGGCAAGGATCGCTTGCAGGAGTACCGCCGCCTCGACAATGGCGACGGGGAGGGGCGCGCGGAGATCGCGCCATCCGCCGAACGCATTCTCGGCCCCGGCGACACGGCGATCATCCCGCACCCGCCGCAGGACATCCACGCGCAGCAGGGCGCGGACGGCGAAGAGGCGCTGGAATTCGTCCTCTTCGGCAAAAACGCGATGGAAATCCCGCGCCTCTACTTCGATCCCGAAGCCAAGTCGGCGTCCTATCGCCAGTTGCGACATGCATATCAACAGGCGGGGACGTAGCGATCCGGTAGCGCAGGCTTTCCAGCCTGCGGCCCGCTCGCAGGCTGGAAAGCCTGCGCTACCAAACATAGTAAGGGGGTACGCGATGGCGAGTGTGGCGACACCTGCAATGACCCGCGATGCTCTTGTGGAGCGCGTCGGCACGCTGCCGCGCGTGCCGATCGCCGCGCTGCCGACGCCGTTGGAGGAGATGCCCCGCCTGCGCGCCGCGCTCGGGCCGGACGTGCCGCGCCTCTTCGTCAAGCGGGACGACCTCACCGGCCTCGCTTTCGGCGGCAACAAGGTCCGCCACCTCGAATTCCGCGTCGCGGATGTGCTCGCCAAGGGCGCGGACACGATGATCGTCACGAACGTCGCGCAGTCCAACCACGCGCGGCTGCACACGGCGGTGGCGGCGAAGTTCGGCCTGACGAACTACATCATCAAAATCCCCAGCAAGAAGGATCGCCCGATCCAGGGGAATCTCCTCCTCGATCACATCATGGGCGCGCGGATTATCGAGGCGGAGAGCGACGACCCGGCGATCATCGAGCGCCGGCTGGACGAATTGATCGCGCGCCTGCATGCGGACGGCCATGTGCCGTACGCCGTCCCGCGCGACCACTTCTCGAAAATCGCGGGCACCTGCGCCTACTTGCTTGCGGCGGTGGAAATCCTCGGACAACTTGATATACTGGGGGCGTCTGTTACCCATATCGTGATGGCGTCGGGGACTTCGACGGCGGGATTGGCGCTCGCGGGGAAAGCGCTCGGCGCACCGTATCGCGTACACCCCGTCAGTGTCGGGGGATCGCGGGAGATGATCGAGGCGCAAATGCTCGGCTACGCGAACGGTGCGGCGGAATTGCTCGATCTCCCTGTCCGGCTCACGGCGGCGGACCTGACGGTCCACGACGAGTATGTCGGGGAGCGGTACGGCGTCGTGACGGAGGCTGGGCTGGAAGCCCTGCGCCTCGCCGCCCGCACCGAGGGGCTGATCCTCGACCCCGTCTATACCGCCAAGGCGATGTCCGGCCTGATTGACCAGGTCCGGCGCGGCGCGCTCAAAGCGGAGGACACGGTCCTGTTCGTCCACAGCGGCGGGTTGCCGATCACCTTCGCGTACGGCGAAGAGATCATGGAGAGCCTCGGTGGCACCGCGCGTTCGGATTGACCCCGCGCTCGTCGAACGGTGCGTCTTCGCGCTGGCGGAGTTCGGCGCGTCCGACGGGACGGGCGTGCGCCGCCCGGTCTACACGCCGCAGTGGACGGCGGCGCAGGGGAAGATCGCGGTGTGGTGCGAGGATGCGGGCCTTGCCGTACACCGGGACGCGGTCGGCTCCGTCTGGGGGAGGCTGGACGGGACGGCGGGCGGCGACGCGATCGTCTCCGGCTCGCACATTGACACGCAACTGCCCGGCGGCCGCTACGACGGCGCGCTCGGCGTGATCGCGGGGTATGTCGCCATCGCGGCGCTCAAGGAGCAGTTCGGCCCGCCGAAGCGGCCGCTGGAGGTGGTCTCCTTCTGCCAGGAGGAATCGAGCCGCTTCCCGCGCGCGAACTTCTGGGCCTCCCGCGCCGTCGTCGGCCGGATCGAGTCGCACGAGGCCGAGACGATGCGCGGCTACGCCGACGAGACGATGGCGGACGCGATGCGCTCGGTCGGCCTCGACCCCGCGCGCATCCCCGATGCGGCGCGCGATGACATCGAGACCTTCATCGAACTGCACATCGAGCAGGGGCCGCTCCTCGAAGAGGCGGGGCTGCCGGTGGCGGTCGTCAGCGCGATCACCGGGTTGCGCGGCTACACCGTCGAGGTCCACGGGCGGGCGGACCACGCGGGCGCCTTCCCGATGGACCTGCGGCGCGACCCGATGGTCGCCGCCGCCGAGATCATCCTCGGCGTGCGCGAAAACGCGCTGGCGATGGGACGCCCGGCGGTGACGACGGTGGGGCGGATCGCCGCCGAGCCGAATTTCCCCGCCATCGTGCCGGAGCGTGTCATCTTCAGCGTGGACGCGCGGCATCCGGACCCGGCGAAGCGCGCGGCGCTCTACGAGCGGCACGAGCGCCTTTTCCGAGAGGTCGCCGCGCGGCGCAATGTCGAAGTGACTTGGCAGACGCGCAGCGACACGCCGCCCTGCATCTGTGACCCCGAAACCGTGCGGCTGCTCGAAGCGTCGGCGCGGGAGCAGGGCATCCCGACGATCACCATGCAGAGCGGCGCGGGGCACGACAGCCAGATCATGGCGGCGCGCAGCAAGGTGGCGATGCTCTTCGTCCGCAGCAAGGACGGGCGCAGCCACACGCCGGAGGAATTCACGACCATCGCGGACGCGGTCGCGGGCATTCAGGTGCTCGCGGGCGCGCTCCACACACTGGCGTACTAAATCGGGTATGGCGTCCTCGTGGCGCAAGGGGGAAGCGGAGCGCATAAACGGGTCGGTCCATCGGAAACGGTGTAACGCTATTGGGAGGGATGACATGACCGAGCGCGCACGTCTGCACATGCTCAACCGGCGGCGATTCCTGATCGGGTCTGCGGCGGTCGCGGCCAGCGCCGTCCTCGCGGCCTGCGGCGGCTCAAGCACGGCCCCGACCGCGACGACGGGCGCCGCCACGAAGGCGGGCGCCGCGACGACCAGCGGCAGCGCCCCGGCGGCGGGCACGACCCCGACCACGGGCGCGACCCCGGCGGCGCAGACGACCGGCGGCGCGACGCCGACCTTCGCCCCCGTCTCGACGGCGGGTTCGCAGCAGCTCCAGACCTCGATCAAGAACCCGCCGCCGGGCAAGCCGCAGGGCAATAAACCGAGTGAATTGGTGCTTGCCTGGGGCACAAATCAGTTGACGACGCACGGCATTGACGGCCAGTTGTATCTCGCCACCATCGCAGAGAGCCAGTTGCGCCATATCTACGAGCCGATGGTGAAGGTCGAGGCGGACGGCAAGACGGTCTCGCCGGTGCTCGCCACCGCCTGGAAGCGGCTGGATGACAACACCATGCAGTTCACGCTTCGGCAGAACGTGATGTTCCACAACGGCGAGGAGTGGACGGCGGATGCGGTCAAGTTCAACATCGAGCGCATCCTCGACCCGAAAACGAACGCCGATGGCCGCACGACCTACTCGGTCATTGATCGCGTGGATGTGATGGACAAATATACGGTCAATATCCACACCGCGAAGCCGGACCCGGTGCTCCTGCTGCGAATGTCCGGATTCGCGATGAACATGATCGCCCCGAAGTGGGCAGCGGCGGCAGGCAATCAGGCGATCGCCAGCGGTTCGGCGGGCTATATCGGCACGGGACCGTACAAATTGAAGTCCTGGTCGCCCAATCAGGATCTCGTCGTCGAGGCGTTCGATGGATACTGGGGCCCGAAACCGGTCATCAAGAACGTACGGATGAAGACGATCTCCGAGGTGGCGACGCGCGTCGCGGCGGTACGTTCCGGTGAAGTACACGTGGCGAAGGATATGCCGCCGGAAGAAGTTGATAACTTCAACAAGAGCAACCGGCAGACGGCGCGCGCCGTCGCGAGCAACCGGATTCCCTTCTACTTCATGGAAATCCGCAAGCCGCCGCTGGATAATCCGAAACTGCGGCAGGCGATCAACTATGCCGCCAATATTGATGGCATCATCCAGTCCGTGCTGCTCGGCAATGGTACCCGCGTCTCCACCGTCCTCGCGCCGTGGCATGTCGGTTTCGACCCGACGCTCAAGCCCTATCCGTACGATGTTGACAAGGCGAAATCCCTGATGAAGGAGGCGGGCTTCCCGAACGGGTTCGATGTCAACATCAACTATATCCAAGGGCGATACATGAAAGACAAGGAGGTCGCGGAGGCGATCTCGCAGGAGTTGAACAAGGCCGGTATCCGCTGCAAGCCGAACCTGTACGACTCCTCCCTCCTGACGCAGAAGGACCTCGCAAATCAATTGGACGGGATGATCTTCGCCTCCTGGGGTAACTGGCTCTTCGACGCGGACAACACCCTGTACCCGCTCTTCTCCACCGACGTGCGCGACACAATCAACGCCGGGAAGGGGCAAAGCAGCCGCCCGTATAGCAACCCGGCATTCGACAAAGCAATCACCGAGGCCCGGTTCACGCTCGATGCCCAGAAGCGCAACGACCTCTACGCGCAGGCACAGAAGATCATGTACGACGACGCGGCCGCGCTCTTCATGTACCAACTGACGGACATTTACGGCGTGGACAACTGGGTGAAGTGGGAGCCGCGCTTCGATGAGATGGTCTGGGCGCAGGAGATGAAGTGGAACGAATAACGGAGTAATGAGCAACGAGCAATGAGCAATGAGCGGGACCACCCCTACCCTCATTGCCCATTGCTCATCACTCATTGCTTCCCCGCAGGGGGGCCTTGTGATTCAGTACATCATCCGGCGGTTGATTCAGGCGGCGTTCGTCGTCTTCGGCGTCATCACGGTCGTCTTCTTCGTCCTGCATCTCACCGGGGATCCCGTGCGGTTGCTGCTCTCCCAGAATTCCTCGGAGGCGGACATCCAGAACATGCGGCACAATCTCAAACTCGACCGCCCGCTCTGGGAGCAGTATGTCACCTTCCTCGGGAATGCCGTGCATGGCAGTTTCGGCAATTCGATCCGCTTCCAGGGCTTCGACGCGATGCATCTTGTCCTGACGCGGTATCCGCGGACGATCCAACTCGCGGTCGCCGCCCTCGTGCTTTCCGTCACGCTCTCGATCGTCTTCGGGGTGATCGCGGCGGTGAAGCGGTATTCATTCCTCGATAACGCCGTCACATTCTTCGCGCTCTTCGGCCAGTCCGTGCCGAATTTCTGGCTCGGCATCATGCTGATCCTGATCTTCGCGGTGCGGTTCGGCTGGTTCCCATCGCAGGGATACGGCCTCTCGCCGCGCTATTTCCTCATGCCGATGGTGACGCTCGCCGCCCCCGGCCTCGCGCGCTTAACGCGACTCGTTCGCTCTGGTATGCTGGATGTCATGGACCAGGATTATGTCCGCACCGCCCGCGCCAAGGGGCTGAAGGAGATGCTTGTCATCTTTCGGCACGGCTTGAAGAATGCCGCCATCCCGCTCGTCACCGTGATCGGGCTGGACTTCGGCAACCTCCTGGCGGGCGCGGTGATCACCGAGCAAATTTTCCAATGGACGGGCGTCGGCCAACTCGCGGTGGACTCAATCAACGCGCATGATTTCCCGGTCGTGCAGGCGATTGTCTTCCTTGTGGCGGTCACGTTTGTGCTGATCAATCTGTTCGTTGATATCCTCTATACGTGGCTGGATCCCCGTGTCCGTTTGTCATAGGACGATGGGAATGACTTTCATCAGGAGCAGATAATGTCTCAAGAGGGCGTGCTAACGGGAACGCGCGTGGTGCTCTATGAGGAACCCCAGCGGCGTCATGCCGGGCGACGCGCGTGGCGGATGCTCCGGCGCGGCCGCCTCGGACTCGCCGGCGCATTGATCCTCTTTTGCGTCGCGATGGCCGCGATCACCGCGCCGTGGCTCGCCCCGCACGATCCGAACAAGGGCGATCTGATTGCACGGCTGAATTGCCCCGCCTACACGTCCTGCCCCCGCTACGGCACGAAGCAAACAATCCACGGCACGACGACCTATCCGCTCGGCACGGATCAACTCGGTCGCGACATCCTGAGCCGGATCATTTACGGCGCGCGGGTTTCGCTGATCGTCGGGCTGACGGCGGTGGCGCTGGGCGGTGGGATCGGGACCGTGCTCGGCTTACTCTCCGGCTACTATGGCGGCGGTATTGACGCCGCCATCAGCCGCATCGCGGACGTTCAATTGGCGTTCCCCTTCCTGCTGCTCGCGATTTTGATCTCCATCGTCGTCGGCGGCGGGCTCTTCAACGTCATCGTCATCCTCAGCATCGGCGCGTGGGTGCCGTTCGCCCGCGTCGTCCGGGGCAGCACGCTCTCCGCCAAGAATTATGAGTATGTCACCGCCGCCCGCACGATCGGCGCGCGCGCTCCCTCCATTCTCTTCCGACATATTTTGCCGAACGTCATCACGCCCGCCATCGTCATCGCGACCTTCGCCGTCGCGGGGACGATCATCGCCGAGGCGGGACTCTCCTTCCTCGGCCTCGGCGTCGGCGCGAGCCAGCCGACCTGGGGAAACATGCTGGCGGACGGACGGCAATATGTCAGCACCGCGTGGTGGCTGGCGACCTTCCCCGGCGTCGCGATCATGCTCACCGTGTTGAGTATCAACCTGATCGGCGACTGGCTGCGCGACATCCTCGATCCGCGGCTGCGCAACACGGGGTAGGGGCTGGGCCTGACCCCCGGCCCCTTCCCGCGCCGGGAAGGGGAGTGAGCCTCTCTGCGATCACGGTATTCGGGGGAACGCCCCGATCTTGCAATGAGTCACCCCTTCCCTTTGAGGGAAGGGGCCGAGGGTTAGGAAGAAAGGATGCCAATGTCTGCAACCGACACCGGCACCGGCGCGATAACCGTCGGGATCGTGCTCTTCGATGATGTGGAAGTGCTCGACTTCGCGGGGCCGTTCGAGGTCTTCGCGGTGGCGGGGAATATCACCGAGGGCGGGTTTAAGGTTGTCACCGTCGCGGAGCGGGCGGAGGCCACGAAGCCGATCATCGCGCGCAACGGGCTGAAGATCGTGCCCGATTATGCGCTCGCGGACGCGCCGCACCTCGACCTGCTCGTCGTGCCGGGCGGGCAGGGGACGCGGCGGGAAGTCGCCAATCCGAAACTGATCGGCTGGATCAAGCGGCGCGCGGCTGAGGCGCAACTGACGACGTCCGTCTGCACCGGCGCGTTCCTGCTCGCCGAAACCGGCATCCTCGCGGGCAAGACCGCGACGACCCACTGGGCGAGCGTCGAGCGGATGGCGCAGACCTACACGATGCTCCACGTCCGGGGCGACGCCCGCTTCGTGGACGAGGGCGACATCGTGACCAGCGCGGGCGTCTCGGCGGGCATTGACATGGCCCTCTACGTGGTTGGCCGCCTCAAGGGCGCGGAGATCGCCGCCAAAACCGCCCGGCACATGGAGTATGACCACTACACGCCGGACATGACGTAAGGAAATTTGAACCGCGAAGGCGCGAAGGACGCGAAGGAAACAAGCGAGAAGATTAATTGACTTTCTCTTTCTTCATTCTCTCTTCGCGTCCTTCGCGCCTTCGCGGTTGAATTGCCTGCGTCTACGCGTCTTGGCGGTTAGCGTGAACTGTCCAGGCCGAGTTGGTCCACCTGCGCGAAGAGGGCGGGGCTGCCGCCGGTGTGCAGGAAGACGACGGTTTCGGCCGGGGGGATCTTCCCACGGCGGATGTGGTCAATCATGCCCGCCATCGCTTTGCCGCTGTAGACCGGGTCGAGGAAGATGCCCTCATTGTGCGCGAGGAGGCGGATCGCCTCCAGACAGGCGGCGGTCGGGATGCCGTACCCCTCGCCGATATAGCCTTCATCGGTCAGCAGCTCGTCAGCGCTCAGGCGGGCCGGGATGCCGAGCAGCGCGGCGGCCTCATTGGCGATTGCGACGGCGCGCTCCGTCTTCTCCGGGTCGCCGCCGCTGACCGCGATCCCATACAGGCGATACGGCGCGCTGTAGGCTTTCGCGCCGAGGGCAAGTCCGGCCTGCGTGCCGCGCGAGCCGCTGGCGTAGTAGAGGTGGCTCGGCGCTTCGCCCATCTGAAAAAATTGCGCGACGAGTTCAAGGGTCGCCGTCACATAGCCGAGCGCACCGATCGCGTTCGAGCCGCCAACGGGGATCAGATACGGCCGCTCGCCGCGATCCCGCAGTTCGACCATCGCCCCGGCGATCTGCTGGTCGGCATCCTCGCCCGGCATGACGAAGCGGATCTCGGCACCGAGCAGCCGGTCGAGCAGGAGATTGCCTTGCATCACCGGATCGCGGCCTTTCGCGGTCAGGACGAGGCACGCCTTCATCCCGGCGATGCGCGCCGCCGCCGCCGTCATGCGCGCGTGGTTCGACTGCACCGCCCCGGATGTGATGAGGACCGTCGCGCCCTCCCGCACGGCATCCGCGATGAGGAATTCGAGTTTGCGCGCCTTGTTGCCGCCGAAAGCGAGGCCGGTCAGGTCGTCCCGCTTGATGAGGATGCGCGGGCAGCGTTCCGGGCCGCCGAGCGCGGCGCGCAGATTGTTCGCCTCCGCGAGCGGTGTCGGCAAGGCAGCGAGCGAAATACGCGGTTGTGCGCCGATGGACATGACGGAATCTCCTTTGATCGTAGGGCATCGCGATGCGGATTGGCTTCCTGATCCACTGACTACTATCTTCTGTCTACTTCAGCGATTGCATGCCATCCACCACCAACTGGCGCGTGATCTGGATGTGCCCCTGGTGGAGCGCGCCGTGCTCGATGGCGTGCAGCAGGCAATCGCGGAGCGTCAGGGTTTCGCCGAGGCCGCCGGTGCTGCGGTATTCGGCGGGCGGCTGCGGGGGGATGCGCTCCATCGCTCCAGCGGGGAGGTTATCGAGCGCGTCATGGATGGCGGCGATCAACCGTTCGTAGCGGGCGATCAGCGCGGGGCCGTCGCCCGTCGCGCGGAACTCGGCCTGCCGGTGCCGCCCGACATCGCGACCGCTCGCCATCTGCACGGCCCAGAACTCCGTCGAACCGGCGAGATGGGTCGCAATCGCGTAGAGCGTGTTCGCGTCCGGCAGCGGCACGGGCCGATTGAGCACGTCATCCGGCACTCCGTCGAGTTGCTTCATCACATCCCGCGCGATCCGTTCCAGCACCGTTGCGAACTGCGCGCCCTCGTTTGCCATCCGATCCCCTCCATCTTTCTGGTAGCGCGGGCTTTCCCGCCCGCGAGACTGACGCAGGCTGGAAAGCCCGCGCTACCACCGGACACCCCGCTTGCATCAGCCACCCACTCCACATATACTATAATTGAGATGAATGAGATGCAAGGAGTCGCACAATCCGCACGGGCGCTCTCCGACGAGACGCGGTTGCGCCTCCTCGCGATCCTCTACGCGGGGGACGCGACGGTGAACGACCTCGCCGCGCGCCTCGACCTCGCGCAGCCGCGCATCTCGACGCATCTCGCCCTGCTCCGACGGGCCGGATTGGTGGAGGTGGCGACCGTGGGCCGCCAGCGCACCTACCATGTGGACGCGGGACGCATCCGCGCGATGTTCGCGGCGTTAGGAGGACCGATGTCGGCGACGATGCAATCACCGAAACGAAGCGCGCAGGCGGCCCGCGCCGTCCGGCGCGACACGCCGATCCGTCACGCCCGCACCTGCTACGACCACCTCGCCGGGGTCGCGGGCGTCCGGCTGCTCGATGTCATGCTCGAACGCGGCTGGCTGACCGTCGAGGACGGCCCGCGCCCGCGCTATCGCCTCACACCGACCGGCGACGCGGCGCTCCGCGCCCGTGGCGTGGACCTCGACCGGGCGAAGCAGGCCCGCCGGATGTACGCCTTCGGCTGCCTCGACTGGACGGAACGCCGCCCGCACCTCGGCGGCGCGCTCGGCGCGGCGGTCCTCCATGCCCTCGAAGACGCGGGCGTCGTCCATCGCGATGGCACGGCGCGCACGATGCTCCTCGCGCAGCCGCTCGACGCGTGGCTGGACCGATAATCGCGAGCGCGGCGGGTGCGTAGAAGAACCAGAGAATATGCGTTTCTCCGATTCTTGCTTCCTGCGCGCGCTGTGTCCTTTGTGTCCTCTGCGCTCGCGTTTTGCCCTACTTCGGCAGATATTTCACCGCGTTGTAGGCGGGGCGAGGGCTGTAATCCGCGTTGATGAGGCTGAAGTAGCCCCACGAGGTATCGGGCGGGCTGAAGACGCTCCAGTTGAGGTTCCAGACGAACATCACGCCGACCCAGGGGTAGCGTGCGCGGGTCTGCTGGACGGCCTGGACGATCCACTGCGCCCGCGTATCCTCCGAGACATCGGAGAATTCGGGGAATTTGCCGCTCCCCCAGCCGAATTCCGTGACCCACATCGCCCGGCCCCCGTCGCCCGCGCGGATCATCGCCAGCCGCTGCTGCTCGATGCGGCGGAAATAGAACGAGGGATGGGTCGTGTACTCGCCGCTGTTCGGCTTTTCCGGCCAGAGGAGGTCCGGCGCGCTGCGATAGCCGTACGGGTGCGAACCCTGCACATCCGCGAAGTAGCGATACTCGCCGTTCTGATACGCCTCCAACTGCTCCAGATAGCGCACGTCGTCTATGCCGATCTTCGGGTCGTTGTACCCCGTCGGGCCGAGCGCGGCGGCGACAATGATCG
>JAICIL010000023.1 GCA_025924435.1 Chloroflexia bacterium
GCCGACGTCGTCAAGGAACTGGTCGAGAACGCGCTCGATGCCGGGGCGCGGCAGATCATCGTGGAGGTGCGCGGCGGCGGGCTGGAGAGCATCCGCGTCGCGGACGACGGCGGCGGCATCGCGGCGGACGACGTCCCCCTCGCCTTCCAGCGCCACGCGACGAGCAAATTGCGCGGATTGGACGACCTGCTGCGCGTCCGCACGCTCGGCTTCCGGGGCGAGGCGCTCCCCTCCATCGCGGCGGTCGCCGATGTGCTGCTGCATACCGCGACGGACGGCGCGTCCGCCGGGACGGTGTTGCGGCTGCGGCACGGCGAGGTGATCGAGCGGGGCAAGCGGGCGCGCAGCCGGGGGACGACGGTGACGGTGCGCGACCTCTTCGCCTCCCTCCCCGCCCGCCGCCGCTTCCTGCGCGCGCCGCGCGTCGAGGCGCAGCAGATCGGCCAGACGGTGCGCCGCTTCGCCCTCGCCCATCCCGACGTTGCCTTCACGCTCGCCTTCGATGGCCATACCGCCTTCCGCACGCCGGGGAACGGCACGCTTGCCGATACCGCCGCCGCTTTGTACGGCCCCGCCGTCGCCGCGCATCTCCTGCCGCTCGCCGCGACCGTGCCGGAAGGGACAATCGCCGGGGTGCTCGGCGACCGTGCCGTCTCGCGACCGAGCCGCGCGGCGGTGACGCTGATCGTCAACGGGCGCTGCGTGAAGTGCCCGCCGCTCGCCTCGGCGTTCGAGACGGCGTACCGGCCCCTCCTGCCGCGCGGGCGGCACCCGCTCGCCGTGCTGCATCTCACCGTCCCGCCCGACGCCGTGGACGTCAACATCCACCCCGCGAAGGCGGAGGTGCGCCTCCTCCACGCCGCCGCGCTCGGCGCGGCGCTGGCGGAGGCGTGCCGCGCCGCGCTCGGTCGGCTGCCCGCCCTGCCGCCGGACGACGCGGATTGGTCGTTCTTGCCCACCTCCCAGCCCCCTCCCGACGCGGGAGGGGGAGAAATGCGGGAGGTGTTGACGCTGGATGGGATGCGCGATCTGCCGCCGGGCGCGATGCACGAGGCGGTGGTGCCGGAGAGCAATCTCCCGGCGCTCCGGATCGTCGGGCAGCTGGAGGGGCAGTTGATCCTCGCGGAGGGGGCGGACGGCCTCTATCTCGTGGATCAGCACCGGGCGCACGAGCGCATCATTTACGAGCATCTGCGCGAGCGGGCGCGGCAGGAGGGCGACGCGGAAGAGGGCGTCGAACCGCTCGTCCTTGCCCTCTCACCCGCCGACGCGCGCCGCCTCACCGAGCGGATGCCCGATCTCGCGGCGGTCGGCGTGGCATGCGAGGCGTGGGGGCGCAACACCTTCCTGCTGCGTTCCCTGCCCGCCGCACTCTCCGGCGCGGAGCGCCTCGGCCCGCTCCTGCTCGACGCGCTCGCCGAGGCGGACGACTGCGCCGACGATGGCACGGACGCCTGGCGGGACCGCCTCTGCACCGCGCTCGCCTGCCGCTCCGCCCTCCGGCGCGGCAGCCCGCTCTCGCCGGGCGCGATGCACGACCTCCTCCGCCGCCTCGGCGCGACGGACAGCCCGACCGTCTGCCCGCACGGCTCCCCCATCGTCCTCCACGTCGGCAGCGGCTTCCTCATCCGGCAATTCGGCTGGGATTGAGCCGCATTTCGACGAACACGAAAATCCCCGCGGCAGGGGAAGGCCGCGGGGATTGGGAAGGGGGAGGGTGGTGGCCGCTGGGGAGACGGCCACCGTTGGTTGTCGGATCAGTCCCGGTGATCGTCCGGGTCCGCGACGACCGGCGTTGCCTGTGCGGGCGCGTCGCTGTCGTAACTGACGGCGGGCGGCGCGACGATTTCGGTGATCGTGATCCGCGTGTCGCTCGCCATCCCCGTCGCCTCCTGGCCCACGTTGACATCGCGCGGTTCCGGGGTGTCGTTGTCCGCCGCCACCGGCGCGATACCGAGGACGAGCGCGCTCGCCAGCGAGAGACCCGCGACACCGACCGCCAACCGCCGCCGAAGCGTGCTGTTGCTTGCCATCCTGTCTGCTCCTTCCGCCGCCAAATGCGGCGTTCCTCATAAATCCCCATCGGTTCTAGCGAACCGACCTACCCCGCCCAGCGCGGTACCACACTGGTACCGAATGAACGGGGATATGCGGGGAATTGGGGGATTGTCGGTACCCGGCGGCGAGAAGAGCAAATCTTCCCCACCGCCGGGTACCGACGTCAGCGTAACGGCACCGGGCTTTGAGCCGAACCGGATGGGGGTAAGCCGGGCGAGGATTTCCCGCTCGTCCGGTAATCTACACGGTGAATTATTGTTGGTAGGTATAGATGCCGTCGCAGTTCAGATCACGCACGGGAATGTCCGCGAGATGCCGCACTCTTTGGATGACCTTGCTCGGAGCGAGGTCTGGCTTTCTTTCCCAGACAAGGGCAGCAATCGCGCTGATGATCGGTGTCGCGAAGGACGTGCCGACCCAATCCACCCAACCCGTCTCGTTCGAGCCTCCACCGATCGTCGCCCCCGGAATCGGTGCATCGGTGAACGGCAAGTTGATCGCGCAGAAGATGCCGCGGATCGCGTCCGGTGTTCCGTCCGGCTCGTCTTCGATGGCCGGTTTGTCGCCAGCCTCGAGCACCGTATCACCGCCGAGCGTCGCGATACCGTGCGAGTAATGGCGGGGGATGTTGCCTTCGGCGAGGTTCGAATAGGAAGCAGCCCTGCCCGCAAGGTCGGTCGCGGCAACACCCATTACATTGTCGAGCACATCGTCATAGTACGCGGGGAATCGAGGCACTGGCCGTGGTGCGCCAGGCCGGTTATAATTGCCCGCTGCCGCGACGACAAGAACCCCCTTCTCCCCGAGCCAGGCAATCACGTCCCCTAAACTACGATGGATCGTGACGTAAATCGCATATAGATCGGAGAGATGATATCCGAGTGTCTTCGGGTCATTGGCCGTCAGTCGCGCGAGTTCATTGATGGCGTCGCCGGGAAGCCACTCATCGAGCATTTCCTCGAACGTCGGCACGCTGAACGTCAGGCTGAGATTGACAATGAGCCGGCGGTGATGGTCCTTCCCGCGCAGCAGGCGGGAAGGCAACACGCTGAGGACATCCACGACGTTCAGCAAGTCCGCCATCCCCGCATCGTCCATGACGCGGATGAGATGGATTTCCGCCGTGGGCGCAATATCCTTCACGATGCCAGCCGCGAATAGACCATGGTCAGGCATCGCGTAGGTATCATCGCGGACAGCGGCGGTATTCCCTGCGGCCAACGCAATAAACCATGGCGGGTTAAGTCCCTGCCAGTCAACGAGCACTTCCGCCAAATGTTGAAAATTACCCGGCGGGAGAGCGAGTGCGCCGTCAATTCGGACGGGGTTGGTGGGAAGGCGAAGGGGGTACGTATATTGCTGCCCAAAGGGATCCATACGACCGACGACCTGCTGTAAGAGGATATTATTCGGGAAAGCCATCGCGGCCGCTTCCACGGCATGCCTCGGCGGGCAGGTATCGAGGACGGCGACGATCACATTGGAGCACGCGCCCTCCGCCGCAGCGGCTCGGTCGTCATCCACCATGCCTTGCAGTTTCGTGCGTTTGGGGTGCCTGGGGTCCGTCGCGTCCGGATCATCGGGGGTGCCATCGAAGCGAAACTGCCACTTCGGTGGTTCCGGTGGCGGTCCGTTCGGCCCGACCACGGGGGGCGGGACTGCTCTCGGCGGCGCGGCGGGGCTACCGTGCTCTCCCGAACTGCCACCGAACCAGTTCGGCGTCGCGGCGACGATCTGCCAACCGCCATCGGCATGCCGACCGGCCCGCCGATGGGCGAACTCGACATTGATGAAGAGCGCCAGTTCGCGAATGTGCCGGTTGCGGTCTTCAATCCCGAATCCTTCATCATGCGGATGATTCCCGACTTGATAGAAGTTCAGGAGCGTCGTGGTCCCGTCACTCCGGTCGAAGGCATGGGACGATTGCCCCGCCCGACGCGCCAGGGGCTGGAGAAGCCCCCCTCTCCCGATCCGAGCCCACAGTTGCGGATGCCGCGCGGCGGACAACGCGAGGTGGCGCTTGAAACTCGCGCCATCGATGACCCTCGGTGCAGCGAGCCACTCAGCGAGTGCGTTATTGACGAAGACCCGCACCGCTTCGTAGATCGCCTCGCGACGTTCGTCATCCACGACGCAACTGGTCGAGCAGACGATACAGATTTCGTCGTAGGTGTAGAAGACTTTGCGGGGTACGCCTGCCGGCTGGCCCGCAGATTGTGCCGCCATGGTTGCCTACCTTTCTCTTTCGAGATGTATATCCGACGGGCCTACAGTGGCCCCGCATCCCCAACCAGACGAAATGGCGCCCAGTAGTACGGGTGGACGCCGTGATCGGCGAGCATCCGTTGCTGCGCCTCCCGGAGGGCTGTGCCCTTCGGCTGCCCGCTGCGGATCCCTTCGTAGAGCCGCACCATCAGTTCCGCGGTCGAACCATCCTCGACACGCCAGAGGCTCTCCACGAGCGTCGCGGCTCCCGCGTAGAGGAAGCCGCGGCTCAGTCCGATCAGTTCATCGCCGCCTGTGACGACGCTCCGGCCGGTCTCGCACGCGCTGAGCGTGACAAGCGCTCCGGTGAGCGGGAGGTTGAAGATGTCCACCATGCTCAGTTGCCCGTCGGCGAGTTTCAGATGTGCGAACGTCGGGTTATCCAGGCGTGCCTCGCCATGTGCGGCCAGATGCAGGATGCCGTGGCGAGACGCGGCGGCCAGCGTGGCGCGGGTCGCAGCCTCCTCGACATAGCACTCGCCGGGCAGCAGCGCCGCCACCGCCCGCGCCTCTTCGAGAACCGCGGGGAGCCGACCGCCATCGCTATAGGCCATGACGAGCGCGCTTGCTTCAGCATGGTGTGGCCGCTCGGCACAGAGTTCAAGCAGGCTGCTCGACGGGCAGATCGAGACCTCCATCGCTTCGAGGAGATAGCGCTGCCCATCATATAGCGCATGGAACGGCACGGAATGGGTGGGGCCATAGGGGATGATAACGACACGCTCGCACCCCGCAAGGTGTGCCTCCACGGGGGCAATGAGGGCGCGGTGAAGGGCGGCGAGGATGCCCCGCGCGTTGCGGCTCAGCCCATCAAGCGGCGTATTGCTTGTGATCGCCCGAGCGGTGGTCGCGAGATTCAGGTTCCATTGGTGCAGAAGCCGCTGTATCTCGGTGATCCGCGCGGTCAGTGGCACGACGGTCAACTCTGCGGGTGAGACGACGAAGACCGCACCATCGCCTTCGTGGAAGTAATATTCGAGCAAAACCGTCCCGGGATCGAGGTGCGGTAGCGTCGGGCGCTCCTCCGCAACGGGGGGAGTAACGATGGCAAGGCCCTCGGTGCGATCGAGCGCGAGCCGTTCGAGGATGCGGGCGATCTGCTTCTCCCGCTCCCGGATCGCTGCCCGCAACGCTTCCTCGCTCAATGTCGGCCCTGCCTCCTTATGCTCCACTATCCCATAGCCGGAGAGCCGGTTGTAAAACCAGTTATGCTCCTCGCGCAGGCGGGTCAGGGTATCGAGCAATTCCTGATCCGCGCCCTCGCGTGCCTTGATTTGGACTTCTCGATTGTTGGCGAGGTAGTCCACCAACGCGCGCGACTTCGCGCGTTCCAAGTAGGTAAATGCCAATTCCGGCTTGGAGAGGCGGAGGCAGATCGCGATCGTGTCCTCGTAGACGCGGATTTTGTCGGCGAGGAAATTGGCGCGCAGTTCGATGGCGAGGGAACTCTGCATCTGTTCGATGCTCGACACGGCGCTCCGGTATGCATTGAGCGCCGTGTCGAGATCGCCTTGGGCGTGCGCGACGGCACCGAGGACGTGGTAGCCCTCATGGGCAAGCCAGCGCACGGCGCGGTCGCGGCTCGTCGCCAGGGCAGAACGGGCGAGAGATTCCGCCATGTCGTTATCTCCCTGCGCGACCGCCGCGCGTGCCCGCACCAAATCGGCCTGCGCCTGGCGGATAACCAGCCCGCGATCCGCGAAGATCACGCCCGCGCGTTCCGCCTCGTCGTGGGCGGCAGACCAATTCTCGTCATTCAGATACAGAGTCGCGCGCTGCAACATCGCGAGCGCATGTTGGGTCGCGAGACCAGCAGTGGCAAATGAGTGTGCAGCCTCTTCCAGCCGGATAAGTGCCCGCTCATTGTCACCGATATGAGCATGCGCCAAGGCGCAGTAAAAGCGGGCTTTCGCGGCCTCGGTCGGCGTTCCGTAACGCTCGAACCGACGAATCGTTTCCTCGGCCAATTCGAGTGCGTCATCGTCGCGGTTGAGGTTGAGATAGCATTCGATCATGTTGAGCGCGACATCGATGGCGTCAATATCGAGACCGGCACGCTCCATCGCCGCGCGCACGGAACCATAGCGCCAGAGCGCCTGCGTGTAGTGGCCCTGTGCCGCATACACGAAAGCGACCCATTCCTCCCGGCGAAGCAATGATCCTGTATGGCCATGGCGGGTGTATACGGACCGGGTTTCTTCGAACAATTGCAGCGCCGTCTGGAAGTCCGCCAACTGTGTCAAAAGGATCGCCTTGTTCGTTTTCAAGAGAGCAGTCTGAATCTCGACAACCTCGCCAAGAGATGTGTACATCGTTTGCGCGTGATCGTAGCGAGCGAGCGCCTCCTGATAGCGCCCCAGTTCGGAACAAACATAGGCCGTACTGAATTTTAGCGTCGCAGCACGTGCCCACACACGATGCTTGATGAGGGTTTCGCACGCCTCGTCGGCTATCATCAAAGCGGCTTCCCCATAACCGAGGCGATGCGCGGACCAGAGCCATCCGTTGCGGGTCCGTGCGCGGCCAACCTCGTCCCCAAGCGCCAAGTACATATCCGCCGCTCGATCCATTGCCGCGACCGATTCCTGAAACCGCCCGAGCACACGGAAGGCATCCCCGGTTGCCATCACGCCGAGTGCATGCAAATCCGGTCGGTTGACCAACTCACCGGCAGAGACCAATGTCTCCGCAAGGCGGAGCGAGATGTACGGATCAATGTTCAAGTAACGTTCAGATTCGTCTTTCAGGACAGGCAGAAATTCATCAACGGAGAAATCGTGGACACACTGCGTGATCCAGAAGCGTCGCGCCGATTCGTCGCTCAGCGCCAGGAGGTGGCGGATGGCGGCGTCGAGCGTAAGGGGAGCGTCATTGTCCGATAATGAGGCCTTCGATGGTGATGATATCGTCTCCAAGCGTTACCTCCAATTGGTAGGTCCCTGGGGTGATGTCATCGAACGTAAAGTTGCCAACCTCATCAATTACCGTTGCCTGTCCCGCGTCCATGCCATCAGTTAAAACGACCGCACTCCCCGCAATGGTTTCGGGGTCGTCATCGTTGCGCCAGAGCAATCCCACGAGAGTGGTCCGCCCCCGCCGCACCGGCGTGCCCAGATCGAGATTAATCGTCACGTCGCCCGCCTGATACGTGCGGGTCGTCGCGTCGTCCGCCCCGCGCAGGCTCGCGTAGGGCGAGGTGCGCGGCGGCGGGGGCAGCACCGCGGCGATGATCCGCCGCATCCGCCCGATCGCGCCGACCGGCGGCGCATCGTCCGCCGTCGCCAGGAAGTCGCGCAACGTCCGCAACTCCGCCGCGCAGCGCGGGCACTCCCCGACGTGCGCCGCGACCCGCGTCCGCTCCACCGGGTCGAGCAGGCCGAGATCGTACTCGCCGAGGACGAGCGGCGACGGGCACGCGAACCGGTACAGACGATCCCGAAGGCGGCGCTGGTCGCGAGCGTACGCATCGGCGGCGGCGCGCAGGGTAGGATCAGACGCGATTCGTTCACCAATCTCTCGGGTTGCCTCACCGTCCCCGTAGGCGATAAGGTCGTCTGAAGTCACCGCATCGTGATTCATCCCGCTTGTCACAGATATCGTCCCCTTTCTCGCTGACTGAACGCGCCGCGCGGCCGTTTTCGCGCATCTACGCCAAAAACGCGCGAATCTCGGGATTCCGACGCAGCCGGTCAAGCAGATTGCGCTTGATGCGGTAGACATCCGCGACGGTCGGATACAATTCAGGATGACGCTCGTGGATCTCGCGCGGTTTCAGATCGAGGACGAAACAGAGATACGCCACCCGCCGTTCCGCCTCGTCCTGCATCTCGGCGGCAATCGCCGCCCAGAGCGCGCCGCCCGCCAGCTGCCCGACCGCGACATCGGCGACATCCGGCGCCGCGATGCTCTCCGCCGTCTGGTCGGACAGGCCCTCGCTCGGCGCCGCGCTCCGCGCGCGCGCCTCGTCGAGACGCACGCTGTGCGCGCACAACTTGAGATAGCGCAGCAGCGCCGCCATCGTCGGGAAGGCGTCGAACCGCTCCGGCCCGACCGCCGTCCAGAAGCGATCGAAGGTGCGGTTGATCCAGAACTCGTCGTCCTCGCGCATGCTCCCCGACACCGGATGCCGGCGCACCCAGGCGAGCACCATGCCGCGGTATTGCGCGAAGACGGCCGCCCATGCCCGCTGGTCGCGGTCGCACACCGCGCGCCGGACGATCTCGAAGCAGAAATCATCGCGCGAGGGCTCGCGGCGGAGGAATCGCTCCGTCTCCGCGCGGCACGCCTCGGCAAGGTCAGTCAACGGCATCTGCCGGATATCCACCGGTCACACCCTCGCCCTTCTCGTGCCGGGTCGGTTTCCCACGCGCCGCCCGCGCACGCCCCATCCCCTCGGTTTCCCCAGCCGCGCGCATCCCCGATGCCCGACGCGACGTCCGCTTGTTCTCCCGCAATCTGTTTACGATACTACATAGACATCACCCTGCCAATATTCGGCGCTGAAAATACCCCATGGACGATTATTGGACCCGGACCAGCATCTGCGAAAACGCCGACCGCGTCCGTTCATTCGGTCGGGTAGGGGAGGGAAGGAACGGGCAGATGTTCGACTCCATGCACGCCGCGCCGCCCGCTCGCGCGGCGTGTTCGTGGCATACCGAAAGGCGAGGGATGCGCCATGATTGAACACCGAGGCGGTCGCTTCGACCCGGCGACGCACCGTGGATACCCCCCCGCCGACCGGGACGGTCGGCACTCGATCGCATCGCCGCCCGAAGGAGTGGCCGCGCCGGTCGGGCCGTTCACCCCGTACGAGCGCGTCCTTATCTGGTGCGTCCTCACATTGCTCGGCACACAGGGCACGCCCTCGCCGGGACGCTCCGACCCGACGGCGCGTCTGCCGGATCGTTTCGCACCGGCGCGACCGGCGGCGGGCCGCTTGACGACGCGAGAGGCCGAAGTCCTCGGCCTGGTCGCGCTGGGGCTGACGAACGCGCAGATCGCCGCGCGCCTCTTCGTCAGCCGACGCACGATAGACCAGCATCTGTCGTCCATCTATAACCGGCTCGGCGTCTCCTCGCGCGCGGCGGCGACCCAGTACGCGATCCTGAACGGTTTGTGCTGAGCGCCCTGGAGGCTCACTCCCCCTCTCCGTTGCCCCACGGCAAAGGAGAGGGGGCCGGGGGTGAGGTTCCCTTCACACCATCGTCCGCAGCAGCGCGCGGAGGCGCGTGGCGATCTGCTCCGCGTCGCCGTCGCGCAGGCAGTGGGTGTTGATGCCGACACCGCCGAGTTCGACATTGACGAAGATGCCGGGGTCGCCCGCCGCCAGCGCCGCGCGGACGGCGGGTGCGGACCACGCGCCGCCGACGGGGCGGATCACCGCGACGGGCATCGGGTAGCGCTCCGGGTCGGCGATCACCTCGCACGCCGCGTTCGGGAAATCGGCCAGTTCGTGCGCGATCAATTCCGCCTGCGCGCGGTGGTCCGCGAAGTCGCGGGCATGGTCGTGCGCCATGAAGCGGTCGAGCGCGACGGCGAGGCCGACCATCGCCTCCTTGCTCACCTTCGCCGCCCGGCCGATACCGGCGTTCGGGTTGCCGTTCATCTTCGCGGCGGCGATCAAATCCGCGCGACCGGCGAGCAGCCCCGAATCCTGCGGCCCGCGAATCCCTTTGCCGCCGCTGTAGATCGCGAGGTCCGCGCCCGCCGCGATCCAGCGCGTCAGATGGCTGACGGGCGGCAGCGTCGAGGCGGCGTCCACGATCACCGGCACATTGCGGGCGTGCGCAACTTCGACGACGGTCGCGAAATCGAGCGCGCCGGGGCCGATGGATGGCGAATCCACGAAGGCGACGGCGGCGGTGCGCTCGGTGAAGGCGGCCTCGTACTCCCACCGCTCGGTGGCGCTCGGGATGCCGATCTCCACCAGTTTCGCGCCCGGCGCGCGGAACATCTGATCGTAGTTGATCCGGTGCGCGCGGTGGACGATGATCTCGTTCGGCATGCCGGTCGTGTCCGGCAAACGGCGGATGCGCGCGATCTCCGTGCCCGTGATGCAGGCCGCCGCCGCGAGCAGCATCCCCGCCGCCGAGCCGCAGGTGACGTACCCCGCCTCCGCCCCCGTCGCCGCCGCGATCTTCTCCCCGACCGCCGCGTTCAGTTCATCGAGGACGACGAACGCCTTGGCCGCCTCCGCCATCGCCGCCATCACTTCGGGCGGCGGCAACGTCCCGCCGACGGCGGTCGTCGCGCCCCGCGCGTTGATGATCGTGCGGACGCCGAGGCGCGCGTAAATATCCGTCCCCCGTTCGGTCGGTGCGGCGAAGACCGTGACCATCGGTGCCTCCTTGCTGCGAAACGTTCACACGGTGCGGCGACCGCGCCATTGTAGCAAAGCCGCCGCCGCGCGTATCATGCCGTCAGCCGGAACGGGTATGAACCGCCAAGACGCCAAGGGCGCCAAGAAATATGAAGGGAAGAGGGGGAGACGTGGGCAATACGCGGCACGGTGGAAACTTCGTGCATCCGACCGGCAATCATCCCTTTTCCGCCCTTTTCCCCCTCTCGCTTGGCGTCCTCGGCGCCCTGGCGGTGCGATCGTTTTCGACCGGGCCGGAGGTGACGCAGTTGCGGATACCGGGGCCGACGCCGCTGCCGGACGCGGTGCGGGAGGCGACCGCGCGGCAGATGATCAATCATCGCGGGCCGGCGTTCGCGCGCATCCTCGCGGAGACGGTCGCCGGGATGCAAACGATCCTCCAGACGACGCACGACGTGCTCCTGATGGCCTGCTCCGGCTCGGGCGGGATGGAGGCGGCGGTCGTCAATCTCTGCTCGCCGGGCGACGAGGTGGTCGCGGCGCACGCGGGCGTCTTCGGCGAGCGGTTCGCGGCCATCGCGGCGGCATACGGCCTCACCGTCCACCATGTCACCGCGCCGGACGGCCAGGCGCTCGACCCGGCGCACATCACCGAAGCCTTCGTCGCCCACCCGCGCGCCAAAGTGCTTCTGCTGACGCACAACGAGTCCTCGACCGGCGTGACGCACGATCTCCGGGCGATTGCCGAGATGGCGCACCACCACGGCGCGCTGATCGCCGCTGATTGCATCACCTCGACCGCCGCGCTCGACGTGCCGCTGGACGACTGGGGGATTGATGTCGCCGTTTCCGCCTCGCAGAAGGCGTGGATGGCGCCGCCCGGCATGGCGATGGTCGCCGTCGGCCCGCGCGCGTGGGAGCGGGCGCAGACGGCGACGCTGCCCCGCTTCTACTTCGACTTCGCCAAGTACCGGGACGCGCAGGCGAAGGGGCAGACGCCCGCGACGCCCGCCTTGCCGACGCTCACCGGCCTGCACCGCGCGCTCCAGATGCTCGTCGCGGAAGGGCTGCCCGCGATCGTCGCCCGCCACCGCGCCGCCGCCGAGGCGTGCCGCGCGGACATCGGCGACCTCGCGGAATACGGCCTCCGCCTCTTCGCGGACCCGGCGCACGCCTCGGACACCGTTACGGCGGTCGCCCTCCCCGAAGGGATGGATGCGGCGCGCCTGCTGGTGCGGCTGCGGGACGAGCACGGCGTCATCCTCGCGGGCGGGCTGGGGCGGCAGGCGGGCACGATCATCCGCATCGGCCATCTCGGCCACGTCACGGCGGCGGATATGGACGCCGTCGGCGCGGCGCTGCGGGCGGTGTTGGGAACCTGACCCCCGGCCCCTTCCCGCTCGTGTACACTGAACCACGATCAACAGACCGCGCGAACGAGACAGGGAGGCAGCGATGGCGGATGACCGGCGGAAGGGGAGCGAAGTCCTCATCGAGGTGTTGCGCGGCGAGGGCGTGACGCATATTTTCGGCAACCCCGGCACGACCGAACTGCCGATGATTGACGCGCTGGCGGCGGTTTCCGATATCCATTACGTCCTCGGCTTGCAGGAATCCACCGTCGTCGGCATGGCGGACGGCTACGCGCAGGCGACGGGCCGCCCCGCCTTCCTCAACCTGCACACCTCGGCGGGGCTTGGCAACGCAATTGGCAATCTGACGAACGCGAAGAGCGCGAACACGCCGCTCGTCGTCACGGCGGGGCAGCAGGATTACCGGCACATCGTCACCGACCCGCTGCTCGCGGGCGACCTGACGGGGATCGCGGCGGCGGTCTCGAAGTGGACGCACGAGGTGCGCACGCTCGGCGAACTCGGCACGGTGCTGCGCCGCGCCTTCCACGACGCGGCCTCCGCCCCCGCCGGCCCCGTCTTCGTCGCGCTGCCGATGAATGTGATGGACGAGATCGGCCCCGCGCCGGTGCCGCTGCCGTCGCGCATCGAACGCCGCGCCGTCGGCGGCGGGCTGGACGAACTGGCCGACCTGCTCGCCGCCACCCCGGTCGAGCGGCTGGCAATCGTCGCCGGGGACGAGGTGAAAGCATCCGGCGGCACCGACGCATTGATCGCCGTCGCCGAGACGCTCGGCGCGACCGTCTTCGGCCCGCCGCTGCACGGCACGTTCGCCTTCCCGCCGACGCATCCGCTCTGGGCGGGCGCGCTGCCGCCGCACGCCGAGGCGCTCCGCAAGGCGCTCGCGGCGTACGACCGCGTCTTCCTGATCGGCGGCCGCGCCTTCACGACCTATCCGTATGCGCCCGGCTCGCCGCTGCCGGAGGCGGTCGAACTGCTCCACCTCGCCCCGGATGCCCACGACCTCGGCCGCACCTACCCGGTGCGCCTCGGCATCGCCGGCGACCCGCGCGCCACGCTCGAAGCCTTGTTGCCCGTGCTCCGGCAGAAAGTGGCGGGGAATCACGCGGCGGAGACGATCGCGAAGCGGCGCGTCGCGCAGGAAAAGAGCCGGGAGGAGTACGAGGCGGCGGCGCTCGGTCGCTACGACCGGGCGCCGATGCCGCCGATTGTCGCCGCCCACGCGCTGCTCCGCGCCCTGCCGCCCGAATCCATCGTCGTGGACGAAGGCCCGGCGACGAACACGCACGTCCGGGCGTTCCACCGGGTGACGCGGCCCGATCGCTACTTCTTCGTGCGCGGCGGCGGCCTCGGCTGGGGGATGCCCGCCGCGCTCGGCGTCTCGCTCGGCTTCGGGCGCGAGCCGGTTTTGTGCATCGTCGGGGACGGCGCGGCGATGTACTCCCCGCAGGCGCTCTGGACGGCGGCGCACGAGCGATTGCCCGTCGTCTTCGCCGTCGTCAACAACCGCGAGTACAACATCCTCAAGAACTACATGCGCGGCATGGAGGGGTACAACGCGACGATGGGAAAGTTCATCGGCATGGACATCGCCGACCCGCCCGTGGATTTCGTCGCCCTCGCCCGCTCGATGGGCGTCGCGGCGACCCGCGTCGAGCGCGCGGGCGATGTCGGCGATGCCGTGCGCGCCGCCTGGAACACGGGCAAGCCGCACCTGCTCGAACTGCCAATGGCGGCCACCGGTTGAGAAGGTTTCAAAAACCACCAAGACACCAAGACACCAAGGATACACAAAGAGAATTCAAAGAAGTTTCTTGGTGTTCTTGGTGTCTTGGTGGTTCAATTCCCTATTACCGCTCAGTCATCGCTGATCTCGACACCGTGGCGCTTGGCGGCGCTTTTGATGCGCTCTTTGATCTGCGCGACATCGTCCTTGTCGTACTTCGCGGCGTTGTCCTTGTGATTGATGTAACTCCACGCCGCGCGGACATGTTCGGGCGTGTCAATCGGGTACTTGTGGTTCGTCGGGTCCGCGAACGGGACGTGCCCGTACTCGTGGATGCCCTCCTTCGGGTTCACATCGTCCCGCTTCTCAATCCGGTCGCTCATCGCACGCTCCTTTGCATGATGCCGCCCCATTCTTGTTGCGGTGTTGCATCGCGCATGCCACCCGCTATCATCACGCGGGATGCGCGGCGGATGAACCGGTGAAGGGAGCGAGCGGGATGAAGATACGCGAGATTCGGGCGGTGGGGTTGCGGGGCGCGACGCCGGAGGGCGGCTGGAGCGACGAACTGCAACCGGACACCTGCGTCCACACGCTGATCGCCGTCCTCACCGACGAGGGCGTGACCGGCATCGGCAGCGTCTTCACGAACGACGATCTCGTCCGCGCCGCGCTCGGCGTCCTCGAACCGCTCTATCGCGGCGAGAACGCGCTCGAACCGGAGCGCGTGAGCGAGAAGTTGCACCAGCACACCTTCTGGCTCGGGCGCGGCGGCGCGATCACGCACGCCATTTCGGGCATTGACATCGCGCTGTGGGACATCCTCGGCAAAGCAACCCAACAGCCCGTCGGGCGGCTCCTGGGCGGGCGGTATCGCGAGCGGGTGCGCCCCTACGCCTCGCTGCTCATGGACGAGCCGGAACGGATGGCGGACGCGCTCCTGCCGTACAAGGCGCGGGGATTCCGCGCCTTCAAGATCGGCTGGGGGCCGTTCGGGCGGCAGAGCGCGGCGAAGGACGAGGCGATTGTCCGCGCCGCGCGGGAGGCCGTTGGCGACGATGTGCTGCTGATGGTGGACGCGGGCGGCAGCGACGCCCACTGGCATCAGGGCTACAAATGGGCGCTCCGGACGGCGGAGATGCTCGCCGGATACGGTGTCGCCTGGTTCGAGGAAGCCTTGAAGCCGGACGCCTTGCGCGATTACGTGATGCTGCGCGAGCACGCGCCCCTGCCGATCAGCGGCGGCGAGGTGCTGACGCGCCGCCAGTCCTTCCAGCCGTGGATCGAGGCGGGCGCGTTCGACATCGTCCAGCCGGATGTGACGAAGGTCGGCGGCATCTCGGAGGAGCGGCGCATCGGCTGGATGGCGCAGGAGCACGGCATCCGCTTCATCCCGCACGGCTGGAACACGGCGGTCGGTTTGGCGGCAGACCTCCATCTCTCCTCCGCTTTTCCCGACACCGATTTCGTCGAGTACATCACCGGCTCGCCCTATGTGGACGCCATCGTCGCGCAGCCGTGGCAACTGGACGCGGACGGCATGCTCGCCATCCCCGCCACCCCCGGCCTCGGCATCGCCCTCGACCCGGACGCCGTGCGGCAGTATTCGCGCGGCGAGCCGTTCCTCGACTGATGGGGGATCTCATCCCCGGCCCCTTCCGACAATACCTACGCCCTGCGATCCGATTGCACTCCCCTTTCGCAACCCGCCATACTTCGTGTATGCTTATCGCGCGCGAAAATTTTTGGAGTGTACGACGGGAGGCAGTCATGCGGTCGGGATTCATCCATCGGCACAGCCGCATCCCCCGCCTGGGGGCGGTGGCCGCGCTGCTCGGTGGGCTACTCCTCGCCCTGCTCTCCCCGATGGCGGTGGGGGCGGTGAACTTTTTTACCCTCACCGTGGACCATTTCGCCGACGACAGCGGCCCCTGCGCCGTCTCCGGCCAGACCGCCGACCACTGCTCGCTGCGCGACGCCATCCGCTTCGCGAACTCGCATCCCGCCGCGACCGACCTGACGACGATCACGCTGCCCGCGAACGGCAACCTCTACACGCTCACCCAGTTCGGCTCCGCCGACGACCTCGCCGCGACCGGCGACCTCGACATCAAGGCGAATGTGACCATCAACGGCGGCGGGGCGAACACGACGGTGATTGATGGGTTCAATACCAGCGTGGATCCCGACCGCGTCTTCCAGATCTTCTCCGGCCTCACCGTCAACATCAACAACGTGACGATCCAGAACGGCAAGACGACCACGAGCGCGGGCGGCGGGCTATTCGTCGCGGCGAACGCCACAGTGACGCTGACGAACTGCATCGTGACGGGCAACACGACGACGACGGCCGGATTCGGGAGCGGCGGAGGCATCTTCAGCATCAATGCCCGCGTCACCCTGAACGGCACGACCGTGAGCAACAACAATGCGGTCGGCAGCGCGGGCGGCGGCCTCTACAACGACGGCGGCGGGGCGACGATGGCGGTGAACAACAGCGTCGTGAGCGGGAATCATGGGGTCTTCGATGGCGGGGGCATCTTTAACTTCGGCGGCGCGCTTACCGTGACAAACAGCACGTTCACCGCCAACAGCGTGACGGGCACGCCCGGTGCACCCGGAGGCGCTGGCAGCATTGGCGGCGCCGGCGGGCTTGCCGAAGGAGGAGCGATCTCCGCGACGTCTTCCTTCTCGGTCGTCGGGAGCATCTTCACCGGGAACACCACGACCGGCGGCACCGGCGGCACCGGCGGCGACACCGTCGGCAGTGGCGCGGGCAGCGGTGGCAATGGCGGCAGCGCCACCGGGGGGGCGATCTCCGCGACGGCCTCCTTCTCGGTCGTCGGGAGCAGCTTCAGTGGGAGCATCGCGACCGGCGGCGGCGGCGGCGGCGGCGGCGGCGGCGGCGGCGGCGCCGGTGGCAGCGGCGGGACGGCGGCCGGGGCCGCGATCTCCGCGACAACTTCGTTCTCGGTCACGGGGAGCAGCTTCGGCGGGAGCATCGCGACCGGCGGCAGCGGCGGCACCGGTGGCAGCGGCGGCAGCGGCGGCACCAACGGCGGCGGCACCGGCGGTAACGCATCGGGCGGCGCGGTCTCGAATGGCGGCGGCATACTGACACTCGCGAGCAGCACCTTCACAATGAACCACGCCACCGGCGGCGGCGGCGCCGCCGGTGGCGCTGCCTTCAATGGCAATAATGGCGGCACCGGGGGTGGTGCGTCGGGCGGTGCCGTCTCCAACGGCGGCGGCACGCTCATGCTGACGAACAGCACCTTCTCCGCCAATCAGACCACCGGCGGCGGCGGCGGCGGCGGCACCCAGGGCAGCACCACCGGCGCCGCCGGTGGCAGCGGCGGCGCGGGCACGGGCGGCGCCATCTCCAACGGCGGTGGCACACTTACACTTGCGAGCAGCACCTTCTCCGCCAATCAGGCCGTCGGCGCTGACGGCGGATCCGGCGGCCGCGGCCTCCACGGCGGCAACGGCGGGGGCGGGGGCGGCGCGTCGGGCGGCGCGATCGCGAATGGTATCGGCACGCTCACGCTGATGAACAGCACCTTCACGATCGGCCGAGCCAATGGCGGCAATGGCGGCGCCGGTGGCGATGGCGGTGGCAATGGCGGCGGGAACGGCGGCAGCGGCGGTGCGGGCACGGGCGGCGCCGTCTCCAACGCCGGGTCCTCCGTGATCGGCAATGCCACCGTCGCCGCCAACAACGCGGGCGGCGGCGCCGGTGGGCCGGGAGGTATCGCACTATCTCCCGGCGCACCCGGTACCCCCGGTACCCCCGGTACCCCCGTCGGCGGCGGGCTTGCCAACAGCAGCGGCAGCCTGCGCGCCACCAACACCATTCTCTCCGCCAACACCGGAGGTGCGAGCGGCAACTGCTCCGGCGCGATCGCCGACGGTGGCCACAACCTCGATTTCAACCCGACCGCTACCTGTCCCTTCGCAAGCTTCGTCCAGCACGGCAATCCGAACCTCGACGCGCTCAAGAGCAATGGCGGCCCCACCCAGACGATGGCCCTCCTAACCGGCAGCGCCGCGATTGATACCGCCGACCCCGTCGCCTGCGCTGCCCCGCCGACGAGCGGCAAGGATCAGCGCGGCTTCGTCCGCCGCACCGACCGGTGCAGCATCGGCGCGTTCGAGGCCGATATTGTCGTCCCGAATGCAGCACCGCCCGGTCGCGGCCCAGCCGGCGGCGGCCCGCCCAACCCGCCCCCGCTGCCGCTACCACGATCGGGGGGTACGAGTAGCAACCCCGGCATCCCCGCGCCGCTGCCGCCATCGCGATCCTAACCCCCCAACCCCCTTCCCTCCGAGGGAAGGGGGAGCGAGCCTCCGGAAGAGCGAGGCGTTCGGGGTAGGGCACGGCGCTTCGGAGCGTCACCCCTTCCCTCCGAGGGAAGCGGGTGCCCTCTGGGCAGTAGGGGGTTAGGATTCCCCGACAATGCATATGCCCTGCCTATTGTTGAGAACGATCGCGCAATTTGGGAGGCGACGCGGGCGTTGGTGAGGACGCGGGCGGCGAAGACGCGCCCGAAGGCGCCGTGCGAGAAGGCGCCGTTGGGCAGGGTGCGGAAGGTGTCGAACCCTCTCTTCGTCCGCTCCCTCCGGGGATCGGGGTGCACACGCGGGTGCGATTTCCCTGAGCGGCGAGAATTCCCGCTGGCGCCGTCGCGCGTCATGCTGATAGAATACGGGGCGGTTCGGTCCTTCGGGGCCGGTGCGCGTCGCTTCGAGGCGCAACCCGAGGCGGGCCATCCGATGTCGGCATTTTTTGCACAATGCACGAGGAGAATCCCATGCGGCAGTCGTTGAAGAATCCAGCGGTCGGACGTTTCTTCAACGGGAGTATCGCGCATGGCGATTGTCAATATCGGGATTCTGGCACATGTAGACGCGGGTAAGACGAGCCTCACCGAACGCATCCTCTTCGAGGCTGGCGTCATCGGATCGGTCGGCAGCGTAGACAAAGGCACGACACAGACCGACACGCTGGTGTTGGAACGCGCCCGCGGCATCACCATCCAATCCGCGGTTGTTTCCTTTCAACTGAACGCGCTCAAGGTTAACCTCATTGATACCCCCGGGCACACCGACTTTGTCGCCGAGGTCGAGCGGTCGCTGCGCGTGCTCGATGGCGTCGTGCTGGTCGTCTCGTCCGTCGAGGGCGTGCAGCCGCAGACGCGTCGCCTCGCGCGGGCGATTCGCGCCGCCGGTCTGCCTATGCTTATCTTCGTCAACAAGATTGACCGTCTCGGCGCGCGCGGCGAGGCGCTGCTCGCGGACATTCGCCGCAAGCTGAACCTGCGCGTTGTGGCGATGAACGGCGCAACCGGGATCGGCGACCGGGCGGCGGCGGTCGTCGCGCAAGATCGCGAAAGCCCGGAATGGCGAGACCCGGTGGGCGATCTCCTCGCGGAGACGAGCGAGCGCGTGATCGAGGCGTTCGATCGCACCGGCGGCGATCTGAGCGCCTCCTTCCTTGCGGCGGAACTGCGGGCGCAGGTCGCGGCGGGAGCCGTCGCCCCGGTCTTCTTCGGATCGGCGATCACCGGCGTTGGCGTCCCCGCACTGCTCGCCGGGATCGAGGAATGGCTCCCGGCGGCCGAAGAAGCGACGGACGCCCCGGTTGCGGGCACGGTTTTTAAGATCGTCCGCAGGGCTTCCGGGGAGAAACTTGCCTATGTGCGGCTCTTCGCGGGCCGTTTGGCGGTGCGGCAGCGCGTGCTGCTCCGGCGTCGCGACGCATTCGGCGCGATGGAGCAGATCGAGGAGCGCATCACCGGCATCGAGCGCTTCGCGTCGGGCGCTGCCGCGTCGGCGGAAACGGCGAGCGCCGGGGAAATCGCCGCCTTGCACGGGCTTCGGGCGGCGCGCATCGGCGATCGCATCGGCGCCGACGAAACGGGAGGCAGGGAGATCGCCCGGGTGTTTCCGGCGCCGACGCTGGAAAGCGTCGTGCGCCCGGTCGAGCCGGGCCGGATCACGCGCTTGCGCGCGGCGCTCGATCAACTCGCGGAGCAGGATCCGCTCATTGCGCTGCGCCAGCGCGACGAGGAGGGGGAGATTTCGGTCCGTCTCTATGGCGAGGTGCAGAAAGAAGTCCTGATGGAGACGCTGGCGCGGGAGTATGGCGTCGCCGTGACGTTCGGGCCGAGCCGGACGATTTGCATCGAGCGCCCGGTTGGCACGGGCGAGCATGCCGAGATCATTTTCGAGGGCGGGAATCCGTTCTATGCGACGGTCGGATTCCGCATCGAGCCGGCCGAGCGCGGGGGCGGCGTGCGCTACGCGCGCGAGCTGGGCGCATTGCCGCTCGCCTTCTACCGCGCCATCGAGGAGACGGTGTACGAGACGCTCGCGCAGGGATTGTCCGGCTGGGAGGTGACCGACGCGGTCGTCACGCTCACCCATGCGGGATTCAGCTCGGTGTTGAGCGCCGCCGGGGACTTCCGCAAGCTCACCCCGCTCGTGCTGATGCGGGCGCTGCTTGATGCCGGCACCGAGGTCTGCGAGCCGGTCGAGGCGTTCGATCTCGACATTCCGGAGGATACATTCGGCGCGGTCTCCGGCGCACTGGTGAATGCGCGCGCGACGATGCGCAACGCGTTTCGCGAGGGCGCATCGTACCGCATCATCTGCGAGATCCCCACCGCGGAACTGCGCGCCGTCGAGCAGCAGTTGCCGGCGCTGACGCGCGGCGATGGCAGCTGGATGTCGAGCTTTGCGGGGCATGTCCCGGTGACCGGCGACGCGCCGATCCGGGAGCGCAACGGCCCGACGCCGCTCAACCGCGCGCACTATCTGGCCGACGTTGCACGGCGCTGATATGCCGCGCGAACGCGGGCCGACGCGTCTCTTTTCCCGCCCGATCACCCGCCGTACGCGGCGAGACGAGGAGTTTCCCTTGCACCCTTTTCATGCCCTGAGCCGCTACTGGCGGCTGTTGGCCCGCTATCTGCGGCCCCAGTGGCGGCGGATGGGCCTGCTGGCGGTGATCCTGTGCGCCACCATCGGCGTGCAGGTGGCCGCGCCGCTGGTGGCGAGCCGGTTCATAGATCGGGCCACCGCCGGCGGCGCCCTCCGCACGCTGATCGTCCTGGCGCTGCTGACGATGGGCCTCGCCCTGGCGGGGCAGGGCGCGGCGGTCGTCGAAACCTACGTGGCCGAGAATGTGAGTTGGGCGGCCACGAACGCGCTGCGCGCCGACCTCGTCGCCCACCTGCTGCGGCTGGATGCCTCGTTCCACACGGCCCATACGCCGGGCGAATTGATCGAGCGGGTGGACGGTGACGTGGGCATCCTGGCCCGCTTCTTCTCACGCTTTGTCGTCTACGTGCTCGGCAACGGCCTCCTGATCGTTGGCGTGCTCGCGCTGCTTTTCCATGTGGACTGGCGGGTCGGCCTGGGGCTGGGCGCGTTCGTCGCGCTGGCCGTGATCGCCCTGCTGCGCATCCGCGCCGTCGCCACCCCTTCTGCGTCCGCACAGCGCCAGGCGAGCGCCGATTTCTACGGTTTCGTGGGCGAATATCTCGCCGGGCTGGAGGATGTCCGCTCCAGCGGGGCGGGCGCGTTCGTGCTGCGCCGCTGCGCCGAGATGATGCGGCCATGGCTGGGCGTGACACTCAAGGCGCAATCATGGGGCTACGCCATGGCCGCCGCCAGCCAGGGGCTGTTTGCGCTCGGTACGGCGGTCGCTTTCGCCCTCAGCGCCATGCTGTTCAAGTCCGGCACGCTGACCATCGGCGCGGTCTACCTGATCTTCCAGTATTCCGCGGTGCTGCTCCAGCCGACCGAGCAGATCCGCAAGGAAGTGCAGGACCTGCAGCAGGCGGACGCCAGCATCGGCCGGATCGAGGCGCTCCTGGCGACCGCGCCGCGCCTGGCCGATGGCCCCGGTCCCGCGCTGCCGCCCGGCCCCCTGGCGGTGGAGTTGGACGGCGTCTCATTCGGCTATGCGGAGGACGCCCCGGTCCTGCGCGACGTCAGCGTCCGCCTCCCGCCGGGCCGCGTGCTCGGTGTGGTGGGGCGCACGGGCAGCGGCAAGACGACGCTGACGCGGCTCCTCCCGCGCTTCTACGATCCGCAGGCGGGCACGGTGCGCCTCGGGGGTGTGGACCTGCGGGCGATCCGCCTCGCGGCGGTGCGCGCGCGCATCGGCCTGGTCACCCAGGAGGTGCACCTCTTCAACGCCAGCGTGCGCGACAACCTGACCCTCTTCGACGACGGCGTGCCGGACGACCGGATCAGCGCCGTGCTCGACACCCTGGGCCTGGCCGATTGGCTGCGGGAGCTGCCGCGCGGGCTGGATACCCCCTTGGGTCCCGGCGGCGTCGGGCTTTCCGCCGGGCAGGCCCAGGTGCTGGCCTGCGCGCGCATCTTCCTGCGCGACCCCGACGTGGTGATCCTGGACGAGGCCTCCTCGCGGCTCGACCCGGCCACGGAGCGGCTGGTGCATACGGCGCTGGGCCGGTTGCTCGCCGGCCGCACCGGCATCATCGTGGCACACCGGCTGGCGACGGTCGCGTATGCCGACGACATCCTTGTTTTGGAGGACGGGCGGGTGCGCGAGCACGGGTCGCGGCTCGCCCTCGCCGCCGATCCCGCCTCGCGCTTCGCCGCGCTGCTGCGGGTCGCCACGGAGGAGGTCTCCGCATGAAGCCGCTCCCGACCTGGCGCTACTTAGTGCGAATGGCCCGCTACGCGCCCCGCCTGTACCTGCCCCACGCGGCGCTGTTCAGCCTGTGGCACGCATCGCCGCTCCTTTTTGGGCTGATCGCCCGTGCCTTCTTCGATTCGCTCACCGGGAACGCACGCCTTCCGGTGGGCACGACGGGGCTGATCGTGCTGCTCGTGGTGGTCGCCGCGAGCCGTTCGGGCCTGCTGATGATCGCCGGCGTGTATGAAATCCTCTGCCGGTTCGCGATGAGTAACCTGCTGCGCCGCAATCTGCTGCGGCAGATTCTGGACCGTCCCGGCGCGGATGCGCTGCCCTTCTCCGTCGGCGAGATCATCAGCCGCTTTCGCGACGATGCCCACGAGCCGGAAGATAACCTCGATTGGACCAGCGATATTCTGGGCACCGGTCTGTTCGCGATGGGGGCATTCCTGATCCTGCTGCATGTCAGCGTCCGGATGACCCTGGTCGCAATCCTGCCGCTGCTCGTCGTCGTGATCGTGGCGCGGCGAGCCAGCGACGCGCTGGGCCGCTATCGTGAAACGAGCAGCCAGGCCACCAGCCAGGTCACCGGGGCCATCGGCGATATGCTGGCGGCGGTGCAGACGGTGCAGGCCGCCGGCGCCGAAGCGCGCACCGTGGATCACTTCCGGCGGCTCAACGAGCGGCGCCGCACCGCGATGCTGGCCGATCGCGTGGCGACGCAAGTGCTGGACGCCATCACGGCCAACACGGTGAGCGTCGGCACGGGCCTCATTATGCTGCTGGCCGCCGGAAGCCTGCGCGACGGCAGCCTGACGGTGGGCGACTTCGTCCTGTTCATCTCCTATCTGGGCTACATCGCCGAATTCACCGACGGGCTTGGCCGGTTCCTGGCCCACTACCGGCAGACCGGAGTCGCATTCGCGCGCATGGGCGCACTGCTGGGCGGCGCGCCGCCGGTCGCGCTGGTGGCGCCCACGCCGCTGTATCTGCGCGGCCCCCTGCCCGCCGTACCGCCGCCGCCGCGCGGCGCGACCGACCCGTTGGTCCTCGTGGAGGCGCGGGGGCTGACCTATCGCCACCCGCAGTCCGGGGGCGGCATCGCCGCCGTGGACCTGCGCCTGCCGCGCGGCACCCTGACGGTGGTGACGGGGCGCGTCGGCGCGGGCAAGACGACGCTCTTGCGGACCCTCCTCGGCTTGCTGCCCCGCGAGGGGGGCGAGATCCTATGGAACGGCCACGTCGTGGACGACGCGGCCTCCTTCCTCGTGCCGCCCCGCGCGGCGTACACGGCGCAGACGCCGCGCCTGTTCAGCGAGACGCTCAAGCAGAACATCCTCCTGGGCCTGCCCGACGACCCCGCGGCCCTGGCCGCCGCCGTGCGGGGCGCCGTCCTGGAGCACGACGTGGGGGCGCTGGAGGCGGGGATGGAGACGCCGGTGGGCACGCGCGGCGTCAAGCTCTCCGGCGGCCAGGTGCAGCGCACGGCGGCGGCGCGCATGTTCGTGCGCGCCGCCGAGTTGCTGGTGATTGACGACCTGTCCAGCGCGCTGGAC
>JAICIL010000024.1 GCA_025924435.1 Chloroflexia bacterium
GAGGAGACTCATAAGAATCAGGAGACCGAAACCCCTGCCGATCCGGTTCACCACGACCGCCCCTCCTCACCACCCGTACATACACCGCGTCGTCCCAGTTGTACCGTACGGGCGGCGGAATGGGAAGGAGATGTAAAAATAGGGAGTGGCTAAAGGGGGAGAGGCGTGGGAGACTGGGTGCACCCGTTCGCCCGCTCCCGGAGGTCTGCCATGTCCGCCGTCCCCTGCCCCCGCTGCGACTCCCTCGACACCGTCAAAGCCGGGCGCAACCACTCCGGCACCCAGCGCTATCGCTGCGCCGCCTGCCAGCGCTACTTCACCCCGCAGCCCAAAGAGCAGGGGCACGGCACCGCCGTCCACGAGCAGGCCGTCCGGCTCTATCTCGAAGGGATGAGCCAGCGCGCCATCGGGCGCATCCTCGGCGTCGTCCACCAGTCCGTCGCCAACTGGGTCGCCGCGGCGGGACGGGCGCTCCCCGAGCGGGTGGCGGATCGCGAGGCCACGGGAACCATCGAGGTGGACGAGCTGGAGACGTTCGTCGGGGGAGAAGGGTCAGACGATCGCCGTCATGGTCGCCGTCGCGCGTGAGAGTCGCCTGATCGTCGGGCAGTGGGTGACGCGGGTGGTGGACTGGGTCGGCACCCAGTTCTTTGCCGACAGCCTACCCATGGCGGCGCGCTACTGCACGGATGGCGGGGCGGTCTACCCGGTGGTGGCGTGGCCGGGGGAGGGCGCGCATGTGCTGAGCGTGCACAAGGACGAGACGTACACGATCGAGGGGATCAACGCCGATCTGCGGACCTACCTGGGGCGGCTGAAGCGGCGGAGCCGGTGCTTCAGCCGGAGCGAGGCGAGACTGGCGGAGGCGGTACGGCTGTTCGTATGGCACTACAACCGCAGGCGGCGGGCGATCAACGCCAACCCGGCGTATCGGGACGCCCTCCCTCTCCTCTTCTAGCCACTCCCCCGGGCGCGACATTCCCTGCGGGCAGCGATTGTGCTACGCTATCGGTAGCGCGCAGCCGCGCCGTTGCGGTCGCGCCATGCAACACGCCGGTCGAAGGAGATCAGAGCGATGCCGAAGGTGTATTTTCCCAATGAGAACCGCACCATCGAAGTGCCGTACGGCGCGAATCTGCGCCGCGCCGCGCTCGATAACGGCATTGACGTGTATGGTTTCCCCGCCAAGTTTCTCAATTGCCGTGGCCACGGCCTCTGCGGCACCTGCAAAGTCGCGGTCGAGCCGGATTGGAACCTCTCGGACCGCACGAACGCCGAGGATCGGAAACTGAAGGCCGCGCCGCTCCGCCTCTCCTGCCAGGCCAAGGTCGAGGGGGATATCACCTGCTACACGCAGGTGCCGATTGACACGAGGCGCCCGATCGAGACGACGCGCTGCTATACCGTGATCAGCCGCCCCCGATTGGAAATGGTCCAGGAGGTCGTCGGCAACGAGTTCCAGCGCAATGTCTTTCTCGATCTCGCCGAGGCGGAGATGATCGCCCGCGATGTCGCCGCCCTCTACCCGGACGGCAACTGGGAAATCCGCGAGTTCTCCGACCCGCTGACGACGCAGGAATTCTCCTTCTCCTACAATCCCCTCCGCTACATCCGCGCGACCCCGCGCGAGCCGATGGCGGACGGCGACGGCGAGGTGACCACCAGGCCGCTCACTTCGACGGCAGGAATTCCGGGGTAACCCTCGCCCCCCGGCCCCCTCTCACCTGCCCAGAGGGCACCCGTGATGGAGAGGGGAAGCAGGATGGCTCAGTCCTCAGTCCTCAGTCCTCAGTTCTTCCTAAAAGGGTGGCCGGGGCGGCTTTTTGACGCGGAAGCCGGTTTCGCGCAGGCGGGAGCGCACCCAGCGATCCACGCGCTCGCGCGTGACGAGGCCGACGACCGCACCCGCGTCATTGACGACGGCGATGCTCCGCGCGTCGGTCCGTTCCAGCAGCCGCAGGCCGTCATAGAGCGTGAGGTCCGTCGAGAGCGTCAGGCGAGGGAGCGCGTCAATCGGCGTCATCGCCTCGCGCACCGTCGTCTCCATCCAGAGGGGGCGCGGCACCTTGCGCACATTCGTGTCGAGGTCGAGCACGCCGAGCACGACGCCGTCCGCGCCGACGGGCCGGGGGCCGCTGAGGCGGTCCGACAGAAAGACGTCCACGACATCGCCGATCAGTTTGTCCGGTGCGAGCAGCGGGCCGGGGCCGGTGATCGCGGCGAGCGGAATTTCCTGGCTCGTCTCCTGCCAGAGCAATTGCACGAACGAGAGCCGCCCCGCCCGCCCGATATAGTAGCCGATCAGGATGATCCACAGCCCGAAGACCGGCGAGTAAAAGGTGACGACCGCGCCGAGCGCCAGGAGCGCCCACGACAGCACCTGCCCGTATCCGGCGGCGACGCGCGTCCCCTGCATCAGGTCGTCCGCGACGTACCAGGCGAAGGCGCGCACGATCCGCCCGCCGTCGAGCGGGAAGCCCGGCAGGAGGTTCAATACGACGAGCATCCCATTCATGATCGCGAGCGCGATGAAGAGCGCGAAGAGCGGGCCGTTCCGCTCGTGGCTGGCGAGCGCCAACAGACCCGTCGCCGCGCCGAGCAGGAAACTGACACCCGGCCCGGCGAGCGCGACGACGACTTCCTCGGCGGGCGTGCTCCGGTCGGCGGAGATCTCCGCCGCGCCACCGAGCAGCGAGAGCCGCACCCAGCGCACCGGCAGCCCGACGCGCCGCGCGACGATGGCGTGCGCGAACTCGTGCGCCGCCACCGAGCCGACAAACGCGATGCCGATTGCGCCCGCCACGACCGCCCAGACGGCCGCCGCGCTTCCCTCCACGCCATACGGCGCGCCCTTCGTGATCGCCCCGACGACCGGCAGCGCGAGAATCAGGAGCAGATCCCACGACAGCCGCACCGGCATGCCCGCAAATGTCGTTGCAACCGTTCCCCGCATCCTCCGCCCAATCGAGAGGAACGCGCTAAGAAACGTGTCGTAGCGACACGTTTCTTCTCCCCCTTCCCTTCGAGGGAGGCGGGCGGGGGGGGTAGGAAGCCTAGAGTCGCTGGTAATCTTCGAGGTCGAGGACAAAGACGGTGGCGGCGGCGGTCTGCACCGGCGCGTTCGATTCGCCCGACTGGCGCGAACGGGCCTGCCCGCGGATGAGATCGAGCACGGGGTCCACTTGCTCATCCTGTACACCGATCATGATCGTGGTATTGCCGCGCCGCAGGAAGCCGCCGGTGCTGGCGAGCCGGGTCGCGCGATATTCGGCCTCGAGTAGCGCATCCACGACGTTATCGGCGTCCTCATTCTGGACGACGGCGATAATCAATTTCACGCGTGGAGCCTCCTCGATCTGGCGTGCGACGCGAGGTCTCGCGCCCCGCCGTGCCGTTCACTATAGCGACCGGAAGGCACAAAGTCAATCTCCTTTTCGGCATCACCGGGCAGATACTATTTCGATGCAAGGAAAATGCCGCGCCACGCCCGTGGAACACGGTATACCTCGCAATGCGTTCTGCGGGGAAGCCGGATTTGCTCTATCCTGTGATGCGTGAACTGAAACGAGGATGCGAGGGCCAATACGGGATCGAAATGCCAAAGCCGTAACATCAACGGCATCCGCGAACATACACATGATTGCCGAGGAGGTCTAGGAAATTGCGAGGTCAATGATGCAGCGTTCTCAAGACACACCGCTCAAGGTTGAATATTTCCAAATCTGGGGGTGGATTGTCGCACCACCTTCACTCTATCGTGAAGACGAGACTTTGATGAGCATCATCCGTATGCTCCTGAATCTGGTGGGCCCAGATCGCGTATACATACGATCATCCGAGCCATGCATATACCGCACGACTGTAGAAGGACTCGCCGCGCTCGCTGACGCTCTTCGCAATCGGTGTATCCTCTATCTCGAATTCGATACGGACCAGTTCACGCCGTCTGGCGAACGTTATTCAGTCGTCGCCACCCCGAGTGCTGAAATGGTGCTACGACTGCCTCTCAGCGACGCGGCAACAATCGATATAACGCTCGGATTCTCTGATCGGTCGGACATGCTCTCAACTGTACATGACCTTGTAGAGTGCATACGGGCGTCGTTCATATCCACCGCTGCCGTGTACGGTTGTGTCTTCTCCGCTACGGTGTCTCTCTCACCAGATGGATCATTTGTTTATGACACCGAAGCGCGGGACCTCCTTCCCCGGACGGTTCGGTGGCCAGACGTCCGCCGCTTTGCGCGGGGTGTATTTTGGGGGAATGCGCTAGGTGAAGAGATTTGTGAGCGGCTAGGCGGGCGAGAAGGTGTGATCGCGGATGCGCCCGTACGAATTCGGCACTCGCTCGGATCGGGGGGCTGGCTCCAAGTATCTTCGAATCCTCCGGCATCGAAAACCGACATTGACAATCTCGCACGATACCTTGCGCCGGTGCTTGATTGGAAAGAGGACGATAGCCAGACAAGTATCCCACAGGGTGTCGCCGATCCTGAACCGAGAGGCGTCATACCGTGGATATTGCTGCTCAACCGAGCGGCAATCGAACCCGCAATCCCCACGATTACCAAACTGCTGGACATACCGATACAAAGACTAGAAGACAACCGAGAAGGCGGACTACTTGTCATCAATATTCATCTCGCCGAGATTCCAACGACGGCGCAGCGTGAGTCAATTATAATAGCGCTCATGCAGTGGTACGATGGTGTGGAGCATGACGGCGGTATGCGTGTCTTCCGAGATGTCCGTGACCTCGTTATCAACGGTACGGTGATTCGCTGGGCAGCGGAGACATACGGAATGGACTTAGAGAGCGTGTTAGAAGGATTGCGTGCCGAATTAGCGTCCGTGGATGATATTGATGTCCTTGAAGTAGTGGTCGGCACCGAAATAGTTGGTTAGCTGATGTGCGATGTAGTAGCGAACAATTGGCCTCGTCAGTACCTCCATCGCCCTAACGCGCGCCGCATCGGCCGCGCCGGGTGGCCCGCCCCGTGATCTTACCAAAGCGTGCGACGAACTGCCTATTTGGGGTGTACTGACGGCAGTGCGCAGGGAGGCTCGCCATGGCAACGAAGACGGAAGCAACGATCGAAGACCTTTACAACGCCCCCGATGACGAGATGTACGAACTCATTGACGGAAAGTTGGTACGCATGTCACCGACCGGCTTCCTCCCAAGCCGCGTTGCGAGCGAGATATTCGTCGCCTTGCGCGAATACGAGCGGCAAACCAGCAGCGGTTATGCGATGACTGATGGCATCGCGTACATTGTGGATCTGCCGCACCGCCGCTCGTTCAGCCCCGATGCTTCCTTCGCGCGTGCTGCGCCGGAAAACCGCATGCGCTTCGTTGATGGCGCGCCCGTTTTCGCCGCCGAAGTGCGGTCGGAAGGCGATTACGGCAATGCTGCGGACCGTGCGTATCGGGCGAAACGCGCCGAGTATTTCGCGGCGGGCACGGTCGTCGTCTGGGACGTTGATCCGGTCGCCTGCACCATCGCCTCGTATCGTGCCGATCATCCCGACACGCCGACACGGTTCGATCTGGAGCAAATCGCGGACGCCGAACCCGCGTTGCCCGGCTGGCGCGTTCCCGTGCGTGATATTTTCGGTTAACTCCATGTCGGAAACGGTAAATCGTGGTATACTTGCCGTTCGAGCGCGGGGCGTCCGCGCTATTCGCGCGTGCGACGCACTCACGACCGCGAAGCGCGGGGGCACGAACCATGAGCACCAGCACATCGATGCCGATGATGCCGATGTGGGCGCCGGAACCGGCCGCGCTGCCGGACGCCGATGCCCCGGCCACCGATAAGAAATACTACATCTGGACCATCGGCTGCCAGATGAATGTCGCGGAGTCGAATCAGATGGCCGCCGCTTTCCAGCACGCCGGCCTCGGCGCGGCGAAGACGGAGGAGGAGGCGGACGTCATCGTCCTCAACTCCTGCGTCGTGCGGCAGGCGTCCGAGGACAAGGTGAAGGGCAAGATCGGCTCGCTCTACAAACTGAAGCGCGCCAACCCCGCTCTGAAGATCGCCCTCACCGGCTGCATGGCGACGAAGCACGAGGAAGAACTGATGAAGCAGTTCCCCGTCCTCGACCTCGTCTTCGAACCTGCCGCGCTGGAGGAATTAGGCCGCATCGTTCCGGAGATGGACGACGACCTCGCCGCCCTGCCACATTTCTACCTGCCGGAGCACACCGCGCCGGAGGTGACGGCATTCGTCCCGATCATCATGGGCTGCAACAAGGTCTGCTCGTACTGCATCGTCCCCTACCGCCGCGGCAAGGAACGCTCGCGCCCCATCGCCGACCTTCGGGCGGAGGTGCGCGAACTCGCCGCGCGCGGCGTGCGCGAGGTGACGCTGCTCGGCCAGATCGTGGACCGCTACGGCTACGATTTCAAGGACGGCACCGATCTCGCGGACCTGCTCGAAGCGATCCACGACACGCCGGGCCTCGACCGCATCCGCTTCCTGACCTCGCATCCCGCCTACATGTCGGAGCGCATCGTCCACGCCGTCGCGGACTTGCCGAAGGTCTGCGAACACATCAACCTGCCCGTGCAGGCGGGCGACGACGAGGTGCTCCGCCGCATGCGCCGCAACTACACCGCGAACGACTACCGGCGGCAGATCGCGGCGATCCGCGCGATCATGCCGGAGACGACGATCGCGACGGACATCATCGTCGGTTTCTGCGGCGAGACGGACGCGCAGTTCGAGCATACGCTGCGCCTCTTGGAAGACGTGCGCTGCGATGTGACGCATGTGGCGATGTACTCGCCGCGCAAGGGCACCGCCTCCGCCCGCTGGGAGGACGACGTGCCGCGCGAGGTGAAACTGGCGCGCCATCAGGCCGTCGAGCGGTTGCAGGAGCGCGTCTCGCAGGAGCACAACGACCGGCTCGTCGGGCGCGAGATGGAAGTGCTTGTGGACGGCCAGGGCGATGGCCGCTGGCGCGGCAGGACGCGGGGCAATAAACTCGTCTTCTTTGCGGACAGCGCGAACCGCCTCGGCCAGATGGTGCATGTCCGCATCGCACGCGCGACGCCGTGGTTCCTGCAGGGAGAACTGACGAAGATCGAGGGTGCGCCGGTCGCGGCAGAAGCCGGGGTGACGGCGTGACCATGAGCGGCGAAACAAGCGCGGCGCAGCACGAGGCCCGCGCGGCGGCGGAAATCCCGTCTGTGCGCGTCGCGGTCGTCACGGTGAGCGACACGCGCACCGAGGAGACGGACGCGAGCGGTCGCTTATTGCGCGAATCGCTCGGTGCGGACGGCCACACCATCGCCTTCTCCCGCATCATCAAGGACGACGGCGAGGGCATCCACGCCGCCTTGAACGAGGCGACGAGCGACCCGGCATGCGACGCGATCATCTTCAACGGCGGCACCGGCATCGCCCGGCGGGACACGACCTTCGATGTCATTGATCGCGCGCTGGAGAAACGGCTCGTCGGTTTCGGCGAGATCTTCCGCGCGCTCAGTTATCAGGAGATCGGCCCGGCGGCGATCATGTCCCGCGCGACGGCGGGGGTGTATCGCAATAAGATCGTCATCGCGATCCCCGGTTCGACGGCGGCGGTGCGGCTGGCGCTCGAAAAACTGATCCGCCCGCAACTACCGCACATGGTCTGGGAACTCATCCGTCAGTAGGAAAGCAGTTGAACCGCAGAGACGTTGAGGACGCGGAGGGGCACAGAGAGGGGACTTGTAAGAGATCCGTGGAAGCAATGAAGGCGCAGAGGGGGATGTAGTTCTGCTCCCATCTCTCTTTCTTCTCCGCGATCTCTGCGTCCTCTGCGTCTCTGCGGTTCAATCGGTTTGATTATCGTATCAGGAGGCAGCACGCGCATGGGAGATACCCCGAATCGGGCACAAGGCAAGCGGCGACTCGTCGAGCGGGCGCTGGAATTGGCGGGCGAGGGCCGCTGGGAGGAATCGGAGCAGGTGAACCGCGACATCCTCGCGCGCTTCCCGCGCGACTTCGAGGCGATGAACCGCCTCGGCAAGGCCTTCGCGGAGCAGCACCGCTACAGCGAGGCGCGGGACACCTATCAGCAGGTGTTGGAGATCGAGCCGACGAATACCATCGCGCGCAAGAACGTCGCGCGGATGGAACTCCTCAGCACGCAGCCCGCCGACACGAACGGCGCGGCGCAGGAGGCGCGGCCGCAGGCGCGGCAAGCGATGTTCATCGAGGAGCCGGGCCAGTCCGCGATGCTGATCGTCGAGAGTGCCGTCGCCCAGACGACGCTCTCCAAACTGATCTCCGGCGACCATCTCGAACTGCGCGCGCAGGGCGAATCGGTCGGTGTCTACAACTGGGAGGGCGAATTCATCGGCTTCCTCCCGCCGCGCGTCGGCCACCGGCTGTCGGCGATGATGGCGAACGGCAATCAGTATCAGGCGGCGGTGGCGGCGGTCCTCGACGGCGCGCTCCGCATCGTCGTCCGCGAGACGTTCCGCAGCCCGGAGAATAGCGGCCGCCTCTCCTTCCCGACGAGCGGCAAGCCCGCAAACATCCCGCGCGCCTACACGCGCGACGTCCGCCGCCCGACCCTCGAACCGGGGTTGTATGACGATGATACGGACGACGACGAGGTTGACGACGACGAAGAGGAGGAGTTGGAGCCGGATGCCGAGGAGAATGAGATCGTCGAGGATGAGGAACTGATTGACGAATCTCGCCGCCCGCAGGACGAGGACGAACTCGGGTAACGCGACGCCGTACAACGAGCGGGGGCGGTCTGATATGACCGCCCCGCTTTTTTCTTTTGCGCGATGGCCGCCAGAAGATCAGCGCAAGAAGAACCAGAGCACCACGTAGATGGCGACGAGCACGGCCGCGACGAGGAGGAGGCGGATGAGGTCGTGTCGGTGGTATTCCATCTCCGTGCGGACGGAGAACTCCGGCATCGGATAGGCGCCGATGTTGCGCTCCGCGCCCGCGCGCACACCGGAGCGGCTCGCATTGCGCGCGGCCCGCGCGCTGCGCGGAGCGGTCGCCGCCCGGCCACTGTCGGGCATGCCATCCACATCTTCGCCGCGCGCGAATGCCGTGGCCCGCGCCGCGCTCGCCGCGCGCGCCTCCATCGCCTTCAGTTGCGCGCGGCTCGGCGTCGGTGTGGGCTTTTTCGCGCTGCCCACCTTGCCGGGAGCCTTATTCGGTGCTTTCGGTGTGCGTGCCGCCATGCCTCATCCCCGCTCCGTCAATCACGACGCATTGCCGTGCGTTCGCCAGTATAGGGGCAAACGGCCTCATGGCGCAAGATGATCGCCGTTACTTCCATTATTCACGTACCCGCTCATCCGGGTGGACGAAGTCGCCGCTCTTGCCGCCGCGCTTCTCGGCGAGCCGCACGTCCGTGATCGTCATGCCCCGGTCAACCGCCTTGACCATGTCGTAGACGGTCAGCGCCGCCGCGCTGATCGCCGTGAGCGCCTCCATCTCCACGCCCGTCTTGCCATAGGTCCGCACGGTTGCGGTGATGTGCAGCGCGCTCGCCGTTTCGTCCGGCGCGAAGGCGACTTCGATGCCGGTGAGCAGGAGCGGGTGGCACATCGGGATCAGTTCGTGCGCCCGCTTCGCCGCCATGATCCCGGCGACCTGCGCGACCGCGAGCACGTCCCCCTTCTTCGCCCGCCCCTCCAGGATCAGCCGCAGCGTCTCGGGCTGCATCGCCACGGTTCCGCGCGCCACGGCGACGCGCTCCGTCTCCGCCTTCGCGCCGACATCCACCATGCGCGCCCGGCCACTCGCGTCGAAATGGGTTAACCGCCGTTCGTCCATGCATCCCATTGTATGGCTTGGCCGCTCTATCGTCCATTGCGATATGACATTCGCGACCGCGGATGCTACGATGGGACGCTGAAACAACCGCACGCAAAGGAGCATCCGTTGTCGTCCCGCCGCAATCGTGCCAAAGCCGACGCCACGCGCACCCCGCTCGCCGATCTCGCGCCATCGCTGTCAGCGCGCCCCGATGCGGCGCCGGTTGATGAACCGGATCTGGCGTCCGAGCCGGACGACGATATGCTTCCGGAGTCGAGCGCGACGATGCCCGCCCCGCCGCCGCAAACGGATACCGCGCCCGCCAATGTGCGCTCCCGCCCCGGCGCCCGCAAGATCGGCGACCGCGCCCGCGTGCCCGCCGTGCCGCGCACGATCGCGGAGATGCAGGCCGGGGCATACCAGACGAACACGGTCGAGACCGACGCCCTCGAAGCGGAGGAGCGCGCGGCGACAGAGCCGGAGCCGACGCCCCTCTTTGTCAGCCGCCGGACATTGCTCGTCACCACGGTCGTGCCATACGCGATCCTCGCGCTCATCCCCGCGCTCCTCGACCTCGTCTGCCGCGCCGCCGGCATCTCCGGCACGGTACGGCTGATCAGCGATTTCATCGCGACCGCGACGTGCGGCCTCGTCGCGCTCGGCCTCCTGTTGCGCAACTGGCGCGTCGCCTTCCACGATGTGCCAACCGAACTCCACCCGATCACCATTCTCGCGCTCTGGGAGCAGCGGGCGAGCGGCGCGCGGCGCGACGGTTGGGTGACGGGCGCGCTGGCGATCATCGCCGGTTTCGTGGTGATGCTCTGCCTCTCGCTGCTGCTCACCGTGATCGCGCGGGGGGTATCCGCCGTCTATGCGATCCCATATCTCCTCATCCTGCTCTTCGCCAAGGCGGTCGGCGCCGTGCTCTTCGTCGGCTATCTCCAGCGCGGGGTCCTCACCTTCCAGTCCGCGACCAGGGCGACCTTCACCACCGGCGTGCTCTACGGCGTCGCCCTGGCGATCTGGAACGCCTTCACCATCCTGGCGAGCAATGTCGCGCACCCGCTCAATCTCATCCTCACCTACGCGCTGATCAGCCTCGCGGTCGCCATTGCGGTCGCATGGATCCGGCTCCGCTCCGGTTCCCTGATCGCCGCCGTCGCATTCCAGTTACTCCTCCTCCTGCTCGGCATCGCGGTGTAGACGACCTCACCCCCTTCCCGCGTCGGGAAGGGGGGTGAGCCTCCGTGAGATCACGGCGCGAAAGCGAACGCCTCGATAGTGCGGAGCGTCACCCCTTCCCTCGGAGGGAAGGGGCCGGGGGTTAGGACGAATCCCTGTACGTACTTGACGTGTTCGCGGCACTGCCGCACACTGCGGCGAATACTTGTGGTAGGAACTGTAGAAAGGGTATTCCGCTCATGCCGCGCGACTTGCCGATCGGGAATGGTGGGCTGCTCATCGGTTTCGACCTCTCGTATGAGATCCGCGATATCTACTATCCGAACGTCGGGCAGGAAAATCACACGATGGGCTATCCGTGCCGCACCGGCATCTGGGTGGACGGCCAGTTCGCCTGGTTCGCGGACCGGGAGTGGCAGCGCCGGATGGAGTACGGCAAGGACACACTCGTCACCGAGGTGACGATGCGTCACCCCCGCCTCGATGTCACCCTCTTCTGTCAGGACACCGTGGATTTCAACCGCCCGCTGCTCATCCGCCGTCTCCATGTCACGAATCATGCCGACCGGGCGCGCGAGGTGCGGCTCTTCTTCCATTATGATTTCCACATCTCCGGCAACGGGGTCGGCGATACCGTCTATTTCGACCCGATCACCGACGCGCTCATCTTCTACAAGGACGACCGCTACTTCCTCGCCGGCGGCACGGCGAACGGCATCCCCGGCATCACATCGTGGGCGACGGGTGTCAAGGAGTTGCGCGGCGCGGAGGGGACGTGGCGCGACGCCGAGGACGGCGTGCTCGGCCGCAACATGATCGCGCAGGGGGCGATTGACGGCACGATCGCGCTCCATCACCGCGGCCTCCCCGCCAACGGGAGCGCCGTTTTCCTCCACTGGCTGATCGCGGGCACATCGTACGAGGACGTGGACGCGCTGAATGACGAGACCGTGCGCCGCGGTCCGGAAACCTTCCTCAAACGGACGCGGGATTTCTGGCGCTCCTGGGTGAACAAGGACGACACGGATTTCGGCAATCTGCCCGAACGCCTGCAACGCCTCTACAAACGGTCGCTGCTCACGATCCGCACACAGACGGACGAGGGCGGCGCGATCGTCGCGGCGAACGACTCCGACATCACGAAGGATTCCGCCGACACCTATTCCTACGTCTGGCCGCGCGATGGCGCGCTCGTCAGCATGGCGCTCGACAGCGCGGGCTACAGCCACCTCTCGCGCCGCTTCTACGAGTTCGCGCAGCGCATCCTGGAGAAGAACGGCTACTTCCTGCACAAATACACGCCGCGCGGCCGCCTCGCCTCCTCGTGGCACCCGTGGGCCGATCCCGGCGGGCGGACGCAACTGCCGATCCAGGAAGACAGCACGGGCCTCGTCATCGCCGGTCTCTGGCACCATTACCGCAAGGCGCGCGACCTCGAATACGTCGCGACGATGTACCGGGGCCTCATCAAGACGGCGGCGGACTTCCTGCTCGCGTATCGCGACCCCAGGACCGGCCTGCCCCAGCCGTCGTACGACCTCTGGGAGGAGCGGTACGGCGTCACCGCCTTCGGCGTCTCGACCGTCTGGGCCGGGTTGCACGCGGCGGCAAACTTCACCGACCTCTTCAACGAGCGCGATCTCTCGCTGACCTACCGCGCCGCCGCCGACGAGATGAAGGCGGGTGTGCTGGAGCACATGCTCGACCCGGATCGCGGGCGATTCGTGCGGATGATCGCGGTGGATCCGAGTGGCGAACCGCGCCGGGACACGACGCTCGACGCGAGCCAGGCGGCCTTCTTCGTCTTTGGGATGTTCGCATCGGACGACCCGGCGATGGCGGCGACGATGCGGGCGATCGAGGAGCAACTCTGGGTGAAGACGCCGATCGGCGGCGTCGCGCGGTACTACGACGACTATTATCACCAGGTGCGGCATGACGCCGACACCGTGCCGGGCAATCCGTGGTTCGTCAGCACACTCTGGCTCGCCGAGTGGTACATCGCCTCCGCCCGCACGATGGACGATCTCGAACGCCCGCTGCAACTCCTCAATTGGGTTGCGGATCATGCCCTCGCCAGCGGTGTCCTCGCCGAGCAGTTGCACCCGGAGACGGGCGCGCCCCTCTCCGTCTCGCCACTGACCTGGAGCCACGCCGCCTTTGTGGAGACGATCTGCCGCTACATGGCGTGCGAGCGCATCCTCCGCGAGCGCGAACGCATCAACCTCGGCATCGCGTGGGCGTGAGACGGAGTGAGCAGTGAGCAGTGGGTAGTGGGCAGTGAGCAGTAAACGAAGCGTCTCGTGTCCCCCTGCCCACTATTCTCTGCCCACTGCCCACGTGCGACGAAAAGGAGCGCCCCATGACGCAACTGACGAATGTGGAAGAGCAAATCCGCACATTGATCTCGGTGATCACGGGCGAGGGGGTGGAGGTCGGCGTCTACGCGCGGCATTTCGGGTCCGGGCGGGAGATCGGGGTGAATGCGGAGCGGCGCTTCCCGACCGCCAGCACGGTCAAGGTGCCGCTCCTCTTCGCGCTCTACCGGAAAGCGGCGGCGGGCGAGATAGATCTCCAGCGGCGCATCCCGCTCGAAGTTACCCACCGCACGGCGGGGTCGGGCGTCCTGCAGGACCTCGATGCCGGCCTCCAGCCAACCGTGCGCGATCTCGCCACGCTGATGATCACCGTCTCGGATAATCAGGCGACCGATATGCTCTATCATCTGCTCGGCGGCGCGTACATCCAGCGGGTGGCGACGGAGATCGGCATGGCCGAGACCCGCATTCCTCGGACAATCCGCGCGCTGCTCTACGACATGGTCGGCATGGACGAGCGCAACCCGGCACATACCTACGAGATGAACCGCGAACTCCTCCGCACCGGCGCGCGGAACGCGAGCGGCTGGTCGCTCGGCATCGGCGACAACAACGACGTCAGCACGCCGCGCGATATGGTAACGCTCCTGGCGCGCATCTATCGGGGCGAAGACCCCTCCCGCGCGGCGTGCGACGCGATGGTGGACATCCTCAAGCGGCAGAAGTTCAACACGATCCTACCCCTCCTCCTCCCGGCGGAGGTCGAGATCGCGCACAAGACGGGTAGCCTGCACGGCGTCCGCAACGATGTCGGCATCGTCTACGCCCCCGAGGAATCGGGCGGTCCGTACGCCGTCGCCGTCATGTCGCGCAATATGGCCGACCCTATCGCGGGCGCGCGCGTCCTCGCGGACATCTCCCGCGCCGTCTGGGACGCCTTCACCGCTTAGTTCGGGAGGGGGCGATGGACGTACAACAGGGATTCGCGGAACTCAACGGCACACGGCTGTACTACGAGGTCGCCGGGACTGGTGCCCCGGTTGCCCTGATTCACGGCTTCTCGCTCGATACCTGCATGTGGGACGACCAGTTCGGGCCGTTCGCGGAGCAATACCGCGTCATCCGCTATGACGCGCGCGGCTTTGGCCGGTCCGCATCGGTTGGCGACGCGCCATACACGCACGCCGCCGACCTCGCCGCGCTCCTCGACCACCTCGCGATTCCGCGCGCCGCGATCATCGGCCTCTCGATGGGGGGCGGGATCGCGGTGAACTTCGCGCTTGCTTACCCCACAATGACGAGCGCGCTGATCCCCGTAGACGCGACGATTGGCGGCCATGCATGGTCGGAGGGGTGGAACGCGCGATGGCAATCATTGGTGCAAACTGCCCGCACTATCAGCACGCACGCGGCGAACGAACGCTGGCTTGCTCATCCGTTATTTGCCCCCGCGAACGAACGCTCGGCGGTCGCCGCGCGGCTCCGGCGGATGGTCGGGGGCTACTCCGGCTGGCATTGGGCCAATCGGGACCCGCAGCGTGGGCTTGACCCGCCCGCCACGGAGCGGCTGCGCGAGATTACGGCCCCGACATTCGTGCTGCTCGGCGAACGCGACCTGCCGGACTTCCATACCATCGCGGAGACGCTCGCGCAGCGCATCCCCGGTGCGCGAAAGGTCGTCCTCCCCGGTGTCGGGCACATGGCGAACATGGAGGCGCCGGAGCGGTTCAATCGGGAAGTGCTCGGCTTCCTGGCGGACATCCGGTAGCGCGGGGAGCCCGCCCGCGGCCTCTCTCGCAGGCTGGAAAGCCCGCGCTACCCGGTCACGCCGGGATTTCGGCCCACGCGCGATCAATCTGCGCGCGCGTTGCGTCCTTCGTGCCACCGTTGTCAATGACGACCGCCGCGCGGGCGACTTTCTCCGCTTCGGGCGCTTGCGCCGCCAACCGGCGATCCGCCTCCGCCGCGCCCATGCCGGGCCGGGTCATCAGCCGCCGCCGCTCCTCCGCCAGCGGGCAGGTAACGACCCAGACGGCGTCGCACCCGTCCGCGATGCCCGCCTCGATCAACTTGACGGCGTCCACGACGACCACCGGCGTCGTCTGCCGCGCCACCCACGCCCACGTCCGCTCGATCACCGCCGGATGCGTCAGCCCTTCCAGCCGGGCGAGCGCGCCGGGATCGCCGAACACTTTGCGGCCGAGCGCGCGCCGGTCAATCTCCGCGTCCATGCCGAGGATGTCCGCGCCGAAGGTATCCACGACCGCGCGATAGACGGGATCGCCGGGCAGGTAGAGGTCGTGCACGAGCGTGTCCGCGTCGAGCGTCGCCGCGCCATGCTCCGCGAGCATCCCGCGCACCGTGCTCTTCCCGCAGGCGATATTCCCCGTCAGGCCGATGATATAGGGCATGGACGGACCTCTCCCCCGGCCCCTTCCCGCGAGGAAGAGGAGTAGACCTCCGAAAAGACCGGGGTGCTAAGGGAACACCCGGATGCTGCGACGAGTCACCCCTTCCTCGCGGGAAGGGGCCGGGGTTAGGCCGGCCCCGCCGTCAGCGCGTCCAACTCGGCGGCGAGCGATTCCCAGCGGGCATAGACGCTGTCCAGTTCCTCCTGCGCCTTCTGGTAGGCGATGCCGAGTTCGGTGATGCGCGCCGCGTCGCCGCCCGCCGCGCCCATCGCGTCCGTGAGACGATTCAGCTCCTGCTCCAACGCGCCGACCCGCGCCTCCACCTGCACGAGCAGTTTCCGGCGCGTCCGCAATGTCCGCTCGTCCACCGGGCGTGGTGTTGTCGGTGGCACGGGCGGCGCGGCCGCCGCTTGAGCCGTCGGTTTCGCCTCTTTCGGCGTCGTGCCATTCTTCGGCGCGGCCCCGTTCGGCGATGGCGCGCGCTCCTCGGCGGTGGCGCGCTGCCGCTCCTGCGTCCGGCGCATGTCGGAGTAGTTGCCGAGATACGATTGCAGACGGGCAGGCCCGTCCTCCGTGCCCCCTTCGATCATCCAGACCTGCGTCGCGAGGGCGTCCACGAAGGCACGGTCGTGCGAGACGAAGAGGATCGTGCCGTCGTACTCGTCCAGCACGTCCTCGAGCGCCTCGCGGGCGATGATGTCGAGGTGGTTCGTCGGCTCGTCGAGGATCAGGAAGTTCGCGCGCTGCAAGGTCAGCACCGCGAGCGCGAGCCGCGACCGCTCGCCGCCGGAGAGGACGCCGACCTGCTTGAAGACATCGTCCTCCTCGAAGAGGAAGCGGCCGAGGAAGGTGCGCGCCGCCTCCTCGGTCATCGGGCGCGCGGCGAGGACGGTGGCGAGCACGGTCATCTCCGTGTCCAGCCCCTCGTGCGACTGCGCATAGTAGCCGACGAGAACATTCGTGCCGAACTGGAACCGCCCCGTGAGCGGCGGGATGTCGCCCACCAGCGTCTTCAGCAGGGTGGATTTGCCGCTCCCGTTCGGGCCGAGCATCGCGACCCGCTCGCCCCGCTCGATCAGCAATTCGGGCACGGCGAGCAGCGTCGCGCGGTGGCCGCGCGCGTCCTCATAGCCGACATTCATTGGATCAATCTGCAGGACGAGCCGGCCGCTCTTCAGCGCGGGATTAAGCGCGAGCGCGAGCCGTTCCTGCTCCTGCGGCCGGTGCAGCCGCTCCACGCGCGCCAGCCGCTTCTCGCGTCCCTTCGCCTCTTTGCTCCGCTGCCCCGCGCCGTACCGCCGGATAAATTCCTCCGTCCGCGCGATGAACGCCTGCTGCTCCTCGTATTCCTTGCGCCGCCGCTCCATCCGCTCGACGCGGAGTTTGACGTAGGTGTGATACCCGCCCGGATAATCCTCCAATCGGCCGAACGAGAGGTCGAGCGTCCGCTCCGTCGTCTTGTCGAGGAAGGTGCGGTCGTGCGAGACGACGAGGACGGCGTGCCGCCACTGGCGCAGGAAGGTCTCCAGCCATTCGAGTGCGTCGAGATCGAGATGGTTCGTCGGCTCGTCGAGCAGGAGCAGATCCGGCTCGCCGAGCAGCGCCTTCGCGAGCGCGACGCGCGTCTTCTGGCCGCCCGACAGTTGCCGGACGGGCGTGTCGAACATCTCGATCGGGAAACCGAGGCCACCGAGCACTTGCGCGGCGCGGGCTTCCATCGTGTAGCCGCCGTCCACCTCGAAATGGTGCGTCGCGTCCGCGTATTCCTCCATCAGTTGCTCAAGGCGATCGCCCCGTGCGTCGCCCATCGCGTGCTCCAACTCGGTCATCCGCGCGTGCAGGGCGATCAGCGGGGCGAAGGCGGTCAGCGTCTCCGTCATGATGCTGTGCGGCGCATCGAGTTTCGCCTCCTGCGGCAGATACGTCACGCGCATGCCGCGCGTCAGCGACACCGCGCCTTCCTCCGCGTGCTCGACGCCCGCGATGATCCGCAGCATCGTGGACTTCCCCGCCCCATTGACGCCGACAAGCGCGACATGCTCGCGCTCGAAAATCTGGAACGAGACATCCCGGAAGACCTCCGCGACGCCGAAATGCTTGGTGAGACTCTGAACCGAAAGAATCGTCGCGCCTGGCACCGGTGATTACCTACCCCCTGCCCCCTCCCGCAACGGGAAGGGAGTTTGACTCCGCACAACTCGCGCATTCGCGCCCATCGCATCCCCTCATCCCCCGTCAAGGATACCAAAAGAAAGCCCCGGTGACCGTAGTCACCGGGGCCAGCAGATTTCGCGAATCTACTTACGGGTCAACCTGGCTGGGAATCAGGTCGAACGGGGCCGACGCGGTGCGCTGCGTCGAGTCGCCGCGCGCCGAGAAGAACTGCCGCCCAACCGGGATCCGCCCGTCCACGCCCGCCGGGTACGCGATCTGATAGAGCGCCGCATCACCGAGGATCGCCTTGCCGACCTGGAAGTTGATCGGGCCCGGGAAGAGCTGGATCACCACCACCGCGACGCCCGCCTCGTTCGCCTTGACGGTGGCGAGGAAGTGCGCGGTCTGGTCGGGGAAGGTCTGCCAGAAGGTCACCGTCTCGTTCGGGCGGAAGTTGCGCGCCGTCACGAGGAGGTAGTCGCTGGCGAAGAACGAGGGCAGCTGGGGGAAGGTCGCGTTGGCGACGGCCTGCGGGGCGCCGACGAACGAGACGGTCAGCGTGCCGATGCTGCTCTGGCTGCTGATGCCACCCGGCAGGAGCAGGAAGGAGCCAGTCATCACGTAATTGGACTGCGCGCCGCGGCAGGAGAAGGTGTGCAGGCCGGTCGGGAACTTGCCGGTCAGCAGGTCGAGCTGGATGAGTGCCGTGCCGCCGTCGTCCGCCGCGACGGTGCTCAGGGAGATCACCGTGCCATCGGGGTAGGTATCCCAGAAGTTGACGAACTCACCGGGGATGAGGCCGTTGCAGGCGATGTCAACGTTCGGGTTGTCCGCGACGCCGGAGGGGGCGAGTTCCGGGTCCACCTGCTTGGCGGAGGTCTTGTGGCCGATCGTCGTGAAGACGGCCAGCGTGCCCGTGGTGCTGCGCGAGAAGTCATCCGCCGCACTCGCCGTGATGGTGAACGAGGTCGAGGCCTTCTGCAGGCTGACGCGACCGAGCGTCGTCACGGTGTACTTGCCATACGGCGGCACCGCGGAGACGAATTCGGCCGGCAGGCTGAAGATATTGTCCGTGAACTGCGTGCCATCGGTCGCGCTGCCCGTCGTGGACGGGAGCGTCTGGTTGGCGTTCAGGATCGGGCCGAACCGCAACCGGAAGAAGAAACTGCCCGTGCCGTCCGCCAGAACTTCGTCATTCTGGGCGCAGCACTGCGGCGGGTTCGCGATGCCATTCAGGTTGACGACGGGGAAGACCCGACCGTCCGGGAGGGTGACGTAGATGCTGACCACTTCGCCGGGGCCGAAGCCGTTGCCGACGAATTGCACCGTATCGCCCGAGTTCGTGCCGTCCGACAGACGCACGCGCTGTGTCGTCGTCGTCTTGTCCGCCTTGAGCGTCGCTCCCGCAGTATCCGCAGCAACCGGGGCCCCCGCGATGAACGCCAACAGCGCTGTCATCGCGAGTGTAATGCCCAGGAAGCGCAGGGTTCGCTTCAGACCCACGTTCCTGTCCTCCTCTGTCCTTTCGGACCTTCCAAACCCGTGGGAGAGATCGGCGCTCGAGACGCCTACACAGTTCTCCCTATACACCATTGAGTTCCACCGTAGCGCTACCGTAGTTTCAATCCTCTTGCCCAAATGCCGGTGGTTTTTGCAAGCCACCCGCCGTCTCGCACCCCCGATTCCTCTTCCTCCTTCCGACTCCCGTAGCAGACTGACTGGCTGCTATACTTTCCCTCCGACGCTGTTCGTCATCTGGCGATGGCCGGTCGAGCCAGATGATCTCTGGCAGTAAAACGGACAACATGCCGTTTGGTTGCGCGGAAGATCGGAGGGAATATTTTCGATGACCAACCGGAACGCCTCGCCACGCCACATGCTCAGTGTCACGGAGGTCTCCCGACCCTGGCTGGATACCCTCTGCGCCCGCGCGGCGGCGATCACACGCGCCCCGGCCGAGCAGCCGCTCGCCGGGCGCATCCTCGCCACGCTCTTCTACGAGCCGAGCACGCGCACGCGCCTCTCGTTCGAGGCGGCGATGCTCCGGCTGGGCGGTGGCGTGATCAGTACGGAGAACGCGCGGGAGTTCTCCTCCGCCGCCAAGGGCGAGAATATCGAGGATACGACGCGCATCGTCGAGGGCTACGCGGACGTCATCGCCGTGCGCTACCACGAGCGCGGCGGCGCGGAGCGCGCGGCGGCCGTGGCGCATGTGCCGATCATTAACGCGGGCGACGGCCCCGGCGAACACCCCACGCAGGCGCTCCTCGACTGGTTCACACTCGCCCGCGAGTTCGGCACGGTGGACGGCCTGCGCGTCGCACTGGTCGGCGATCTCGCATTCGGGCGCGCCGCGCGCTCCCTCGCGATGCTCCTCGCCCTCGCGCGCGATGTCTCCCTCATCTTCATCGCGCCGCCCGCCACGCCGATGGGCGCGGACGTCAAGGCGTATCTCGACGCGCGCCAGGTCCGCTGGGAGGAGACGACCGACCTCCGGGGTGCGCTCCCGAATGTAGACGCCGTGTACATGACGCGCGTCCAGAAGGAGCGGTTCGGCGCCGACCTGGACGCCTATCAGGCGGCGCGCATCTACACCTTCACGCCGGACATGCTCCCCGCGCTCCCGGCGCACGCGCGCATCCTCCATCCCCTGCCCCGCGTGGACGAGATCGCGCCCGAAATAGACGCCGACCTCCGCGCCGCCTACTTCCGCCAGGCGCACAACGGCATGCTCGTCCGCATGGCGCTCCTCGAATGGGCGCTCGGCGTGCTCAGAGAATCCTAACCCCCTGCACCTTCCCTCGGAGGGAAGGGGTGACTCTTCGCAGTGTCGTGCTCTGCCCCATACGCCCCGATCTCCCGGAGGCCCGCTCCCCCTTCCCTGCGAGGGGAGGGGGTTGGGGGTGAGGATTCCCCGGATGGCGACAATGAATAAGCCCTGCGGACCGCCCGGCTTTCCTTGCTATCCCGCCCTGCGTCACCGATAATCCCGCCTATGTCTGTGCTGCTGCCCCCGCACATGCGGCGACTGTCACCGACCCGCGCGTGCCGTCGTTCGTGGGAGTGGATCGGCGACGCGCGGCAGACCCGCTTCGGGGCCGCCGCCATCGCCTTCGGCCTCTATGCCATCGTCACCGTCCTGCTCACCTGGCCGCTCGCCGCCCGCCTGGATCGCGGCGTCACCTCCGCCATTGACCCGGTGAGCAGCATCTGGCGGCTCGGCTGGTCCCAGCATCAGTTGCTCCATCATCCCCTGCACCTCTTCGACGGCAACATCTTCTACCCGTACCGGCGCTCCTACCTCTTCGACGGCCTCGAAATCGGCGTGGCGATCCTCACGCTCCCCCTCGCCATCGTCGGGCTTTCCCCGCTCGTCATCTACAATTTCGGCATCCTCCTCTCGCTCGCCCTCAGCGCCCTCGCGATGTATCTGCTCGCCCGCCGGTTCGACGCCGTCCCCGTCGCCGCCTTCATCGCCGGCGCCATTTACGCGTTCGCGCCGATGCATCTCGATCGGATCGGGCACATCGCCTTCCTCTCCACGGCCTGGTTCCCGCTGATCCTGCTCTTCCTCCATCGCCTGATCGCCGCGCCGCGCCCGCGCGATGCGCTCGCCCTCGCCGCCTGCCTCATCATGGCCGCGCTCTCCACGCAGTACTACGCGATCTATCTGGCATTCCTCGTCCCGCTCTTCCTCGGCGTCATGCTGCTGCGCGATGCGAGGGCGCGACGGCGCGTCGTCTGGATGCACATCCTCGCCGCGGGCGCTGTGGCGTGTGTCGTCGTCGCCCCATTCGCGGTCGCCTACCGGCAGATACAGGTGCAGTACGGGGTGGACCGATCATACGGGCAGATCACCTACTACTCCGCGACGCTCGCCGACTTCGTCACCGCCGACGGGCGCAACCGGCTGTGGGGCGACCTGACCGGCCCGCTTCGCTCCCACGGCACCTATACCTTCGAGCGGAATATGTTCCCCGGTCTGATCACCCTCGTCCTCGCCCTCATCGGGCTGTGGGCGGGCAGGAAGCGCGCGTGGGAGCAATTCCTGGCGGCGCTCGCCGTCGCGGGGGCGGTGCTGGCTGTCGGCCCGGAACTGCGGCTGACGCCGGACAGCAAATCGCTCCTGTTGCGGCATCTCCCCTACGACGTCCTCTTCTGGCATGTGCCGGGGTTCGACTCGATGCGCGCGCCGGGGCGGTTCGGCATCCTCTTCCTGCTCGGCCTCGCGGGATTGGCGGCGACCGGCGCCACCGCGCTCCTGCACCGGCTCGCGCCGCGCCGCGCGCCGCGTATCGCCCACCCGCGCGCCCTGGTAACGGCCGCGAGCGCCCTGCTGCTGGCCGGTATCGCCGTCGAGTACGCAAGCGCGCCGCTGGCATTGATTCCCCTGGAGAGCGGCGCGGGGATACCGGCGGAATATCGCTGGCTGGCGGCGCAGCCCGACGCGCGGGTGATCGAACTGCCCATCGCCGTCCCGGATCACACGCGCGAGCAGCAGATCGCCGCCCGCGAGCAGTATTTCTCCCTGTACCACGGTCATCCGATTGTCAATGGGAATGCGAATGTCCTGCCGAAGGGGTACAAGGCGCTCGTGCTGGATATGCAGCGCTTCCCCTCGCCGCGCGCGCTCACCCTGTTGCAGGGCCTCGGCATCACCGACATCGTCCTGCACCTCGACCAGTTCGACGCCGCGCGGCGGGCGGATCTGGAGCGGCGGCTGGCCGGGGAGTGGGACGGGCTTTCCCCGGCGGCGACCTTCGGCGAGACGCGCGTCTATCGCCTCGCGCCATCGGAAGAACTGGCCCGGCTGCGCGCGGCGATCCCGCCGGGCGACTCGATCACGCTCTCGCGCGAGGACCCGCAAGGAACGGGCGCGTACATGGCAATGCTGGGGTACGTGCTGCGGGATCATCCCCTCTACGCGCACCTCGGGGTGGAGTTCGGGCAGGTTTATCGCGGCGTGCCCGAGGCGGGAGGGCGCTACGATTATGCCGCCCTGTATCGGGACGAAGACCCGGCGGCGTTGGGAATGCCCGGCGCTCAATTGATCTGGCAGGACAGCGTCGCGCGCGTCTATCAATACCCGCGACCCTGAACCCTCTTCCAATTGCAAGATGTCGAATACGGCACGCGAAAGGGTGCTGCCCCCGCAATCTCGGCCACTCCCAATTTCCGTCCATAGAAGCGGGCAAGGCAAAGGCCCCCGGGGGTCTGTGCCATGGGGCCTTGCCCTTGCCCGCTTCACGTCACATATCTGCTACACAGGACGCGGTGCGCAGCGTCGGCGCTATCGGCCGGTAATCGGATCGGTCGGCTCATCATACGTGACATACCGGAGCGGCGCGCCGATATTGGGATTGCTTTCCAAAGTCTCTTCGTAGAGGAACGTGGTCCCAACGCTCCCGCTGCTGCCGAGGGGGAAGTTGGAGAAGAAATTGATGTTGCGATCGCCGCCGTCACTGCCGTTGACGAGACCGCCGTGGGCGCCGCCGGTCACGTCATTGACGTCAACCGTGCCATGGCCTGTCCCACCGGCCGCAACGGGCGCGGAGATCATCAGCGCGGCAAGAACCCCCGCGACACCGAGCAACAAACGGCGCTTCGTGACACGCATATCGGTAACCTCCCTACGGATGCGAACCCGGCTAATCGTACCAACGGAGATGAGACGGTGCCCTCTTACGAAAGTGGCGGCTCCCCAACGGGAGCCCCCACGCCGCAAACCACCAACCCCCATCCGCGATCGCGGCTTTATCGGAAGGGC
>JAICIL010000025.1 GCA_025924435.1 Chloroflexia bacterium
CTCGGAGGCTCACTCCCCTTCCTTGTAGGGAAGGGGCTGGAGGTTGGGTTCTCTCCCGTTCTTGACGCCACCTGCCGCGCATGGCAGGATGCGGGCGTTCTCGACAGAGTATCCATCGCAGGAGGAGAAGAGCCATGGCACTGACCGCACGGGGGGTGATCGCACGGACGCCGGGCGCCGCCGCCGAGGTGGAGGAATTCCTGATTGACGATCCGGGGCCGAACGAGGTGCTGGTGCGCATCCTCGCCTCCGGCGTCTGCCATACCGATCTCGGCGTCAAAATGGGCACATATGGCACGAGCGGTTTTCCTTTCCTGCTCGGCCACGAGGGCGCGGGGATCATCGAGAAGGTCGGGCCGGGGGTCGAGAAGCCGCGGGTGGGCGACCACGTCATCCTCGCCTGGCGCGCGCCGTGCGGGAAGTGCCGCTTCTGCCTGCGCGGGCAGCCGAACTACTGCGCCAACAGCCTGAACGCCGAGAAGCGGATGCGCGCGAAGGACGGCCAGACGCTCAATCCCGTCCTCGGCATCGGCACCTTCTGCACGCACACCGTCGTCCACGCGGCGCAGGCAATCGTCATTGACAAGGCGTTGCCGGACGCGCAGATGTCGCTGATCGGCTGCGGCGTGATGACGGGCGTCGGCGCGGCCCTCTATTCGGCGGGTGTGCGCCCCGGCACGAGCGCGGCGGTCTTCGGCTGCGGCGGCGTGGGGGACAGCGTCATCCAGGGCGCGCGGCTGGCGGGCGCGACGACGATCATCGCCGTGGACATTGACCCGAAGAAACTCGAATGGGCGAAGCAGTTCGGCGCGACGCACACCGTCAACGCGCGCGAGGGCGATGCGGTGGCGCGGATCAAGGAACTGACGGGCGGCAACGGCGTGGATTACTCCTTCGAGGCGGTCGGGCGGCCCGAGACATTGGAGCAGGCGCTCTTCTGCCGCGATCTCGCGGGCACCTGCGTCTTCATCGGCGTGCCGGGCCCCGGCCCGAAACTCAACCTCGATCTCCAGCACTTCTTCGACCTCGGCGGCAGCACCGTCGTCTCCTGGTACGGCAACTGCCTGCCGACGCGCGATTTCCCGCTCCTTGCGGACTGGTACCGGCAAGGTCAATTGAAACTCGATGAGGTCGTCACCCAGATGATCCGTTTGGAGGACACCGAGGAAGCCTTCCACGCGATGGAGCGCGGCGAAACCCTGCGCTCGGTGATTGATCTGGCGAACGGGTAAGAACCTACCCCCGGCCCCCTCCCGAAAGGGAGGGGGAGCGAGCCTCTTGAAGATCGGGGCGTTTGGGATAGGGCATGGCATTGAGTCACCCCCTCCTTTTCGGGAGGGGCCGGGGGTAGGTGATCCGTGCGCATCCTGGCGATTTCTGGGAGCCTCCAATCACGCGGGACGATCACGACTCTTGTCCGCGCCATCGCCGCGCTTGCTCCCGAAGGCATGGATTTCATCATCTATGACGGGTTGGGCGATCTCCCGCATTTCAGCCCGGACCGCGACGGCGACCCCCCGCCCGCGCCCGTCGCGGCGTTTCGCGGGCTGCTCCGCGATGCCGACGGTGTGCTGATCTGCACACCGGAGTATGCGTACGGGATGCCCGGATCGCTGAAGAACGCGCTCGACTGGATCGTCTCGTCGGGCGAGTTCGTGAACATGCCGGTGGCCGCGCTCAGCGCCTCGCCCTACCCGACGGGCGGGGAGCGGGCGCACGCCTCGCTCATGCTGACGCTGACCGCGCTGAACGCGATCGTCGCGGACGGGGCGGCGTTGAGCATCCCGCTCGTCCGCACGAAGATGGACGCGAGCGGCGCGGTATCGGATCCCGCGACGGCGGAAGCGATCCGATCGGTCCTCGATGCTTTGGCGCGGGCGATCACCGCGCACCGGGAGGAAGGATAGGGCGATGGCCGGTTGTCCGTCGCGTCGCGGCAAGGGAGCGCCATGTTCGCGCTGATTAAGGAACTGACCGAACTCGCGGGGCCGGTGGGGCAGGAGGGGATCGTCCTCGACCACATCGAGCGCGTCTGGCGGGAGGCGGGCGCGCGCACCGAGCGGACGCGCACCGGCAATGTCCTCGCGCGGGCGGGCGGCGCGGGCAAGAAAGTGCTGCTCGCCGCGCACGCCGACGAACTCTGCTACCTCGTCCGCGCGATTGACCCCGCCGGGTTCCTCTGGCTGGCGAACGGGCAGGCGTGGCAGCGGACGACGAGCGTGCGCAACTGGTTCACCGTCGGGCAGCGGGTGCGGGTGCTGGCGCGCTCCGGCCCCCAGCCCGGCGTGATCGCCAGCACGACGGGCCACCTCGCCTCCTTCGCCCTCGGCGAGCCGAAAGAACTGACGTGGAACGATTTCTGGGTGGACACCGGCCAAACGCGCGACGAATTGCTGGCGCAGGGCGTGACGCCCGGCACGCGCGTCATCTGGGACGCGACGACGGAGCAGTTCGGTCCGCACGTCGTCGGCAAGGCGCTCGATGACCGCGTGCCGCTCGCCGTGATCACCGAAGTGCTGCGCCGCGTGCCGGCGGACGAACTCGGCTGCGAACTGACGCTCGCCTGCACGATCCAGGAAGAGATCGGGCTGATCGGCGCATTCGGCCTCGCGGCACGCGAGCAATTCGACGCCGGGATCGCCGTCGAGATCGGCCTGGCGAGCGATATCCCCGGCGTCGAGGAGCGCGCGATCCCCGTCCGCCTCGGCGATGGCCCGCTGCTCGTCCACAAGGACGCGCTCACGCACTACGATTACGCGCTGACCGCTGACCTGGAGCGGACGGCGGCTACGGCGGGCATCCCGATCCAGCACGCCGTCTTCGGCTCCTTCGGCAGCGACGGCGCGGCCTTCATGAAGGCGGACATCCCCGCCGCGATGGTCGCCTTCCCCGCCCGCTACACCCACAGTCCCTTCGAGACCGGCCATCTGGGGGACATCGAAGCCCTCGTGAACTGGCTTTGCGCCTTCGTCCGCAACGGTATGCGATAATGGGCGCGCAATCTGATGATTCACGAGGGATGATAAATGACCATTCAGCGTCTCCATACCGTCCGCGCGGAACCCATTACCAAATTGCCGGATGGGAGATTCAAAAAGGGAATGAGTGAACTGTCGCGGCAAGACAGCAAGCGATTGCGCGCGATGGTGGGGTATGACGATGGGACGATGCCCGAGCATATCGGCGTCGAATCGCTGCCGGACGGTCAAGAAATCATCTGGCGGATCGAGGACGGCGAGCGTGCGGGGCAGGTATGGATGCCATCCGCCGGAGATGAGAGCGATACCCGGAAGGCCGATGCCTTGATCGCGGAATACCTCAAACCGGATGTATATAATGCCGCAGCCGAGGAATGGCGCTTGAAAGAACGCGGTGTGCCGGTCTGGGCGATCATCGGCAGCCTGACGGCGGAACACGAGAACGCGGACGAAGTTGCCGACGCATACCGTGTCGCGCGCGCGGCGGTGTATGCCGCGCGGTTGTATTACTTCCGCCACAAAGAGGCGATTGATGCCCGGCTTGTGGCAAATCGTGCGCCGTAATGGTGATGTTCTTCCTCGATGAGGATGTTTCCGCGGATCTCGCAAACCTGCTTCGGTCCTACGGGCATTTCGTTACCGATGTGCATGATGAGCAGCGTGAAGGTATTCCTGATCCACGGCAATTACTTTTCGCCTCGGATCGTGGCCTGACCATCATTACTCACAACCGCCGCGACTTCCTTCTCCTGCATGATACATGGCTCACATGGTCGCATGAATGGCGGACGAACCATCGGCATAGCGGTATCCTGATGGTAGACCAACTGCCGCCAGCGGCGCTCCATATTGCCGCGCGAGCAATCCACGATCATGTATCCAGCCCCGCAACGTCTCTACGGAACGCACTCTATCATTGGATACGTATCGGCGAGTGGCGGACGATTTCTCGATAAACCATGATAACGCCTGTGTCGAGCAGGAGGGAAGGAAGTCATCCATGCAGCCACGATCCTCGTATCCGACAGCGCGCGTATCGTCCACGCCGGAGGCGTTTCCGCCGGTGGTGGAGGAATTTCTGCGGCAGCCGCTGGCCGCGCTGCTCGCGACGGTAAACCCGAGCGGCATGCCGCAGCAGACGGTGATGTGGTTCAAATACGAGGCGGGCGATCTCCTCTTCACGACCCTCACCGGGCGTGTCAAGTTCCGCAACTATCTGCGCGATCCGCGCGGCTCGGTCGCCATTGTGGACCCGGACGATATGTTCCGCTACGTGATCGCCGAGGGTACATTCTCCGTGGACGACCGCGATCCGGTCGCGTTCTACCGGGAACTGGGGCGGCACTACCTCGACGATGAAGGGCTGGCGCGCTGGCGGCGCACCGCCACCATCGAGGGGCGCACCGTCCTCCGGCTCACGCCGACGCGCCGCCGGATCGAGGGCTTCCCGCAGGAGTAGTGCGATAGGATCGTGTCGCAGACGCCGCCGCACGCCCGGCATTTTCTGCCGTGGTGCGGTGTTCACAAAGAACAAGTGGATTTGCCATACGGGATGGGACACGACGTGGACGGTACGGCGGGGAACGATGTCTATTGCGAATACGTCCGGCGGCTGCCGATTGCCGTGCCGACGCTCGACCGCGCGGCGCTCGACCGCGCCATCGCGCGCCTCGGCGCGACGCCCGCGACGGTGACGGAGGAGCAGATGCTCCGGGCGCTCCGCGAGACGGTCTATCCGCTGCTCGCCACCGGCGACCGGGCGGCGACCGAGCCGCCGTGCGCCGGACTGATCACGACCGACGCGGCGAACCGCGTGCAAACGATCAGCCGGGTCGCGGCGACGATTGTCGGCCTCGCGCCGGATGTGGACGCGGTTGGGCAGCCGGTGCGGGCGCTGCCGGAGCTGGATCGCTGCGTGCCGCCGGTGGACGCCTTTGCGGATGCGGCGAGCGTGCGGATCGCCGAATCCGTCATCCCGGCGGATGGGCGGCGCGTGCGCTGCATGAGCCACCTGCGGACGGCAGCGGATGATGCCGTCCTCGGCGTCAGCACGACGGTGCAGGACATCACGCTCGAAACCGCCGTCTACGCCGGGGCGGAGCCACTCTACCGGGCGAACGAAACCCATGCGGAAGAACTCTCGGCCCTGGCGAATATCGCGCGGCTGATCGCCCTCACCACTTCGCTCGACGCGACATTGGCGGCGATCACGGAACGGACGGCGCAGTTGCTTGACAGCCGGGCAGCGGCGATCTTCCTGCCGAACGCGCTCGGTCAATTGCAGTTGATGGGGCAATACGGCCTGCCCGACAACTACGCCGAGACGATCAATGAGTACATGGGCTTCGCCGCGCATCAGCCCGATGAGGAGCAGCCTCCCACCACCCTCGCCTTCCGCGACGGCGTCCCCGTGCATCGAAACATCATCACGATCCCCGATGACGCTCCTGAAGGGGCACGGGCGGCGCGGACGGTCGCCGTCGAGGATGGGTGGGGTTCTGTCGTCGCTGTGCCGCTCGTCGCGAAAGGCACGACGATTGGCACGCTCACCTGCTATTTTGCCCAGCAGGAACCGCCAACCGACGAAATGCTGCAGCGGATCATGACCATCACCGATCACGCCGCCATCGCGGTGCAGACGAGCAAACTCTACGCGGAGACTGAGCGGCAACTGGCGGAAATGACCGCCCTCCATCAGACTGCCGCCCTGCTCAATTCCAGCCTCGACCGCGCGGACGTGCTGAACACCATTGTCGAGCAGGCGGCGCGGGTGACGGGGGCGCGCGTTTGCGGCCTGCTCGAACTGAGCGGCAGCGGCGACGCGACGATCCCGCGCGCGATCTATGGCCTGGACCACTTCCCGTTCTCGGATGTCTCCATCCTCCGGCACGGCCCGGCGCTTTACGCCATTCAGCAGCGGGAACCGCTCATCATCCGCAATCATCGAGACGCAGCGGTGATGCCCTGGTGGCGGGAAAAATTCGTGGAGCAGGTCGAGCACGGACCATTCGCCGCATTTAACGCGCAGGCATTCATCGCCGTGCCGTTTGGCTACCAGGGTACGCACAACGCTGTGCTGATGCTCGTCTACGACCACCCGATCAATCCGAGCGCCAGCGAGTTGCAACTGATCTCCACCTTCGCGGATCACGCCGCCGTCGCCATGCACAACGCATTCCTGTACGAGCAGGCGCAGCAGGCGGCGGCGTTGGAGGAGCGGCACCGCCTCGCGCGGGATCTGCACGACAGCGTCACGCAGTCCCTCTTCTCGATGAGCCTCCTCGCGCAAGTCCTCCCCGCGCTCTGGGAGTCGCAGCCCCAGGAGGCGACGCAGAGCCTCGATGAACTGCGGCGGCTGTCGAAGGAGGCGCTGGCCGAGATGCGCGCGCTCCTTTTCCAGTTGCGCCCCGTCGCATTGGAAGAAGAGGGGCTGGTCGAGGCGTTGCGGCGGCATATCGAGTCCTTGCGGCGGCGGGACGGCCCGGCGCTCACCTTCGCGGCGAGCGGCGAGGCGGAGCGGCTGCCCCTCCCGGTGGAAGAAGCGCTCTTCCGGGTCGCCAGTGAGGCGGTCGGCAATGCGCTCAAGCACGCGAATGCGCGGGAGATCGCCGTCGCGCTTGACATCCGCGATGGGGCTGCCACACTGACGGTACAGGACGACGGCCGGGGCTTCGACCGCGCGATGCATCAGCCGCAGCCGGGCCATCTCGGCCTGCCGGGGATGCGGGAGCGTGCCGAGCGCATCGGCAGCCTGCTCCAGATCGAGAGCGCGCCGGGCGCGGGCACGACGATCACCGTGCGCGCCGCGATTCCCGCCGCGCAACCGTGGCCCGTGTGAGGATAGGCGATGGAGACGCGGGTACAGACGATCCTCTCCGAATTGCGCGATCTGCTCGAAGCATGCTACGGCGAGCGGTTGAAGCGGCTCGTGCTCTTCGGCTCGCAGGCGCGCGGCGACGCCGAACCCGGTTCGGATATTGATGTCCTCGTCGTCCTCGCCGGGCCGGTTGACAGCGCCGAGGAAGACAAACGGACGAGCGACATGCTGTACGATCTGATGTGCTCCCACGATTGCATCCTGATCAGTTGCGTTTTCATGGACGAAGACCGCTTCACAACGCGCAATGGTCCACTCCTGCGGAATATCCGGCGGGAGGGGGTGAGTATCTGACGGAAGATCAGTACGAACTACTCGAAAGAGCTGCGGAGAGCCTTGCGGCGGCGAAATATCTAGTGGAAGGCGGCTTCGCGGCGGCTGCCGCTTCCCGTGGATATTATGCGATGTTCTATGTCGCGCAAGCGTTCCTTGGTCGCGCAAGCGTTCCTTGAAGGTGATGAAATGGCGTTCTCCAAGCACTCGGGAGTAATCGCCGCGTTCGGGCAATACTTCGCAAATATCGGACGGGTGCCCAAAGGGTTTCACCGTATTCTCATGGACGCAGAGAAACTGCGGATCACGAGCGACTACGATCATGAGAAGATTGTGACCATCGAACAAGCCCGCGAACAAGTCGCCCATGCCGAGGAATTTCTCGATGTCGCCGAGCGAGTGATTGGTCCGCTTTCACCGGCGAATGATGAAATGGAGTGAACGTGCAAGGATGCGCCAATAGCATCGGACGCGCGTGGGCAAGAGATATATAGATGAGGGATAAAGGATGAGCAACACGGCACAATCCCCGGAGAAGAAAATCCGCGTTCTCGTCGCGGACGATCACAGCGTCGTGCGGCAGGGGCTGCGGATGTTCCTGCTCGTCCAGCCGGACATGGAGTTGGTCGGGGAGGCGCAGAATGGGCGCGAGGCGGTTGACTTCGCCGCGTCGCTCACGCCGGATGTCGTGCTGATGGACCTCCTGATGCCGGAGATGGACGGCATCGCGGCGACCGCCGCGATCAAGGCCGCGTGCCCGGAAACGCAGGTGCTCGTCCTCACCACTTTCCTCGACGATCAGCGCGTCGCGGAGGCGATCCAGGCGGGCGCGGTCGGCTACCAGCTCAAGGAGGTGGAGGCGGACGATCTCGTCAAGGCGGTGCGCGGCGCGGCGCGCGGCGAGCCGCAACTGCACCCGGACGCGGCGCGCATGCTGATGGGCCTCGCCACCCGCCCGAAGCCCGCCGCCGATCACTCCGTTACGCTCACCGACCGCGAGCGGGACGTGATCGCCCTGCTCGCGGAGGGGCGGAGCAATAAGCAGATCGCGCGGGAACTCTCGATCAGCGAGACGACGGTGAAGGGGCACGTCGCGAACATCCTCGGCAAACTCGAACTCGCCGACCGCACGCAAGCCGCCGTCTACGCCGTCCGCAACGGCCTCGCGCGGGAAGCCCGCTCGTCGTAAAGGGTGCGTTTCACATGGAACGTCCCATGGTGCCGCCACGGTCGTCCGGGATGACGGTGTTGGGCCGTGCCATGCGGCTGCGCTGCCCGGTCTGCGGGCGGGGGCGGCTTTTCCGGCGCATGACGATGCGGGCGCATTGCGCGCATTGCGGCTTCCGGTATGAGCGGGAAGTGGGATATTTCACGAACACTGTTGTCGTCAACTATGCGATTGCGAGCCTGCCGATCCTGCTGATCGTCGCGCCGCTCGCCTATCTGCGCCCGCACGCGATCGCGCTGGAAATCGGCCTCGGCTTCTTCTTCGCCATCGCGCTGCCGCTCCTCTGCTTCCGCCACGTCCGGAGCCTCTGGCTGGCGATTGACGTGCTGATTCGCCCGCCCGTCGCGGTCGAGTTCGATCCGCCCGAAGAATTTTCCTAACCCCCAGCCCCTTCCCGATTCGCGCGTTAATGCCATACGATCCCCTCCGTTCGGCGGGGATATGAGCACTCCGGGCAGCAACGAGAAAACCGTTCGTGCGGCCAATGTGCCGCGCGCGATCCGCTGTCACAATAACCGTGACACCGGCATATGGATTTTGGTGGCACATGAAATAGGAGGGACAGATGGCAACCGCAATCGCACCGATTCCTCGCACGGCGGCGCAGGAGGAGAATCGCTCCAAATGGCTGACGCTCGGGGCGATGTGCTTCGCGCTCTTTATGATGATGCTGGATAACACGGTCGTCAATGTCGCCTTGCCGACAATTCAGCAGAAGTTCGGCGCGACGACCTCCGCGCTGGAGTGGATCGTTAACGGCTACACGCTCTCGCTCGCCGTCCTGATGGTGACGATGGGCAAACTCGGCGATGTCTTCGGGCGCAAGCGAATCTTCCTGATCGGCCTGACGATCTTCACCGCCGCCTCGTTCGCCTGCGGCATCGCGCCGAACCTCGGCATGCTGATCTTCTTCCGCGTCCTGCAAGGGGTCGGCGGCTCGATCATGATGCCGGGCACGCTCTCGATCATCACCGCGACGTTCCAAGGCAAGGAGCGGGCGCAGGCGATCGGCATCTGGGCGGGCATCTCCGGCCTCGCGCTCGCGGCGGGGCCGATCGTCGGCGGCGCGCTCGTCGAGTATGTCAACTGGCAGGCGATTTTCTTCATCAATATCCCCATCGGCATCGCCGCCTTCCTGATCGGCTCGCGGGTCGTCCGGGAGTCGTCCGACCCGAACGCCGCGCGCTCGGTGGATTACCTCGGCGTCGCGACGCTGACGCCCGGCATCTTCGCGCTCACGCTTGCGCTGATCGAGGGGCAGGGCTGGGGCTGGGCGAGCGGCCGGATTCTCGGCCTCTTCGCGGCGACTATCGTCTTCCTCCTGCTCTTCGCGCTCGTCGAGAACCGGCAGGCACACCCGATGGTGGATTTCGGGATGTTCCGCTCGGTGACGTTCACCGCCGCGAATGTGATCTCCTTCGTCCTCTCCTTCGGGATGTTCGGCACGATCTTCTTCCTGACGCTCTACATGCAGAATGTCCTCGGCTACTCGGCGATCCAGTCCGGCCTGCGCACGCTGCCGACGACAGGGCTGGTGATGATCAGCGCGCCCCTCGGCGGCAAACTGACCGGGCGCTTCGGCGGGAGGCCGATCGTCTTCACCGGCCTCGTGCTCGTCGGCCTCGGCCTCCTGCTCGACGGCCTCCGACTGACGGCGCACTCGCCCTATACCGATCTCCTGCCCTCGTTCATCATGATCGGCATCGGCATCGGTTTCGCGATGTCGCCCCTGTCCGCCGTCGCGATGGCGGCGGTGGAGCGGACGAAGGCGGGCGTGGCGAGCGGCATTCTCAACATGAACCGGCAATTGGGCGGCGTCTTCGGCATCGCGCTGCTCGGTGCGATCTTCGCGAACCGCGCGCATAGCCATGTCGCGAGCGCCGTGAATGGCCTGCCGCTGCCGGATCCCGCGAAGGCGCAGATCATCGCGGGCGCCAGCCTCGGCAAGGGAGGCGGCGCGCTGGCGGGCGCGGACCCGGCGCTTGTCTCGAATATTAAGGATGCGGTGCTCGGCGGCGTCGTGAGTGGCTTGACGGATGCGATGCTCGTCGGCGCGGTCGCCTGCGCCATCGGCGCGGTGCTCGCGCTGATGCTGAAACGACCCGCCGAGGAGGCCGAAATGGCCACGAGCGACGCGGAGCATGAATTCGTCAACGAACCGGCACTCGTCTAATTTGCACGGTGGGGTCGGCGGATTTGCGCTGGCCCCGCGCTTGCGTACGCGTTTTCAGTGTGGTAAAGGATTATTGAGGCGCATAATGAACGGGCAGCAGCGAACGACCGGCCACATCATCATCGCGGACGACCTCCCGCATGTCCGTGCGAGCATGCGCGCGATGCTCACGCTCGCGCTCGGCGCGCACGTCGTCGGGGAGGCGGGGACGGCGGCAGAACTGCTCGCGCTCCTCGCAACGACCGAGGCGGACATCATCATCGTGGATCGCGACCTCTCCGGTCTGGACGACGCGACGGTCGTGGATGAGATGCGGCGGCTCGCGCCGGCGAGCCGGATCGTCCTCTGCTCCGTCTTTGAGCGGACAGACGGCATGCGCGCGTGCCCGCTCGTGGCGGACTTCACCCTCTCCAAGTCGCTCGGCCCGGATCACTGGCTCCAGGCGCTGAACCGGATGTTGATGGCGCACGAACCGGGCGTCATCAATGTCGCCGTGGAGAAGTCGCCGGAGATGCTCAAAGCGCATGGTTCCCCTGCGGGGGACACCTAACCCCGCCAACTCCCTTCCGTTCCTCGGCGCGGGAAGGGGGCCGGCGGGGTAGGTTTTCCGAGAGCATGTGCGCCTCGACTCACGATCCGGCAACACCTTGACGGTTATCGCCCCCATCCCTATCATCGCCCCTATGTTCGCCTATGTCGGCTGCTACACCACCCCGGATCGCGCGGGAACGGGCGAGGGGATCAACGTCTACCGGACGGACGACCGCTCCGGCGCGTGGGCACATGTCCAACTCCTTAGCGGCATCGCCAATCCCTCATTCCTGGCGCTCGATCCCGCGCAGCGCTTCCTCTACTGTGTCCACGGCGGCAACGATTTCAGCGCGGTCAGTGCCTTCGCGGTCGAGCGGGAGAGCGGGCGCTTAACCTTCCTGAACACGCGGCAATCCGGCGGACGCAACCCGGTGTCGCTCGATGTCCATCCGACCGGGCGCACGCTCGTCGTCGCCAACTACATGGATGGGACGGTGGCGGCGCTCCCGATCAATGCGGATGGCACGCTCGCCCCGTTGAACACGCTCTTGCCGCAGATGGGCGATCCCGGCCCCGATCCGGTGGAACAGGCCGCCCCGCACCCCCATCATAGCCCGTTCGATCCCGCCGGGCGATTTGTCGCGGTGCCGGACAAGGGTCTCGACCGGACATTCGTCTACCGATACGACGCCGAGCGCGGCACAATCGCGCCGAATGATCCGCCCTTCGTGCAAGCGCGAGCCGGGGCGGGGCCGCGCCACATCGCCTTCCATCCCGATCTGCCATATGCGTACGTCCTCAACGAACTGGATTCGACGATCACGGCGTACGGCTACGACGCGGCGCGCGGCGCGCTTGAAGCGCGACAACTGATCGGGACATTGCCACCCGCGCATATCGGCAGGAGTACCGGCGCGGAGATCGCCGTCGCGCCGTCCGGCCAATTCCTCTACGCCTCGAATCGCGGGCACGACAGCATCGCAATCTTCGGGATCAATCGGGAGACGGGCACGCTCGCGGCGGTGGGGTGGGAGCCGACGCGGGGCGCGATGCCGCGCTTCTTCGCCCTCGACCCGTCGGGGCAATTCCTCTATGTTGCCAATCAGGGCAGCGACAGCATCGTCGCCTTCCGCGTTGATCCGGCGACGGGCGCGCTCGCGCCGACCGGCCAGATCGTGCGGACGGGCAGCCCGGTCTCCATCGTCTTCGCCGAAGAACAGGGGCCACAACCGCTTCCGCACAGCGGCGACCTTTCTCGAACCACGAACGGGAAGAGATGAACGAGATGTTGCCGGTGAGACGGCCTTCGCGATAAAAACCATGGGCGACTGCCGATCGCAAAGCGCGCCGGCATGCGAGAATGGGGTGGCATCGGCGCTTCGTTCGGCGATGCCATTGACGGTCGGGCGGCACGCCCCTACGATCCCACCGGGATACGTTGCTTTGGAAGGGGTCGCCACGATGGAAGCCGAGGAACTCATCGAGCGTCTGAGCCGCGCCTCGGAGCGCATCTCGATGCAGATGCGCTCCGCTTCCGGCGAGGACTGGCCGGATATCGAGCTGACCATGCCGCAGTTGCGCACCCTTGTGCTCCTGTATCGCGGCCCGCTGCGGATGGGGGAGATCGCCGCCGCGCTCGGTATCAGCCTCCCCGCGACGACGAACATGATCGTGCGCCTCGAGGGCGAAGGCCTCGTCGAGCGGGTGCACGACCGGGATGATCGGCGCGTCGTGCTGTGCCACCTCACGCCGGAAGGCCGCAGCCAGTCCGAGGCGCTCTGGAATGTGCAACGTCAGCGATTCGCCGCCATCGCCGACATCCTGACCGCCGAGGAGATGACGAAAATCGTCGAGGCGGTGGAACTGCTGGCGGCGGCGCTCGACCGGCATCGCGATGCCGCGGATCGCCCCGCGGCGGCCGGGTCCATACCGACGCCGCGAGCAACGTCATCGCCGCGCCCTCTTGACGGGAACACTTCCATCACATAGAATGGTTTCATTGAAGTGAAGTATCGCGCGCCACCCCGCCTCACTTCCCGCAGACGACGATCCACGGCACGATGCGCGCGTACATTGCGGTTCGTACACCATGAGGAGCATGTCCGATGAGCACCGTTTCTACCGAGCACCGACGATCCCCCGTCGGTTCGCCGCCGGACGGCGGCCCCGAGGCCACCGGGTATCTCTCGCATCAGCAGATCATCGTGGTGATGTTCGGGGTCATGGCGGGGATGCTCCTCGCCGCGCTCGATCAGGGCATCGTCGGCACCGCGCTTCCCCGGATCGTCAGCGACCTCGGCGGCCTGAATAAACTCTCGTGGGTCGTGACCGCCTACCTTCTCACCTCCACGGCGGTCACGCCGCTGTGGGGCAAGATCTCCGATCTCTACGGCCGTCGGCTGATCTTCCAGACGGCAATCGTCATCTTCCTCGCTGGGTCGGCGCTCTGCGGTTTGAGCCGGAACATGCCGGAACTGATCCTCTTCCGCGCCGTGCAGGGCATCGGCGGTGGCGGCCTGTTCTCGATCGCGCTGGCGATCATCGGCGATGTCATCCCGCCGCGCGAGCGGGGGCGATACCAGGGCTACTTCGGCGCAGTCTTCGGCGTCTCGAGCGTCGCCGGGCCGCTGCTCGGCGGCTGGTTCACCGACGGCCCCGGCTGGCGATGGATTTTCTACATCAACCTGCCGGTCGGCATCGCCGCGCTGGTGATCACCACGATCGCGCTGAAGATGCCGGTGGTGCGCCGCGAGCATCGGATTGACTATCTCGGGGCGTCGGTGATCGTCGCGGCGGTCTCCGCGCTGCTGCTCTATCTCAACTGGGCTGGCGGGGCATACGGCTGGACGGCGCCGGGGCCGCTGGCGCTGGTGATCGCCTTCGTGGCGCTCGCGGTGGCATTCGTTTTTATCGAGATGCGTACCACCGAGCCGATCATCCCGATGCGCCTCTTCCGCAATCAGACCTTCAGCGTCGGCAACGCCTTCGGTTTCCTCTCCGGCGTGGCGATGTTCGGCGGGATCATCTTCCTGCCGCTCTATTTCCAGGCGGTGATGGGCATGTCCCCGACGCGCTCGGGGCTGGCGATGCTGCCCATGATCCTCGGCCTTCTCGTCACCTCGATGGGATCGGGCCAGCTCATCACGAAGACGGGGCGATACAAGATCTTCCCGATCATCGGTTCGGTGCTGCTCATCCCCGCGCTCGTCCTGCTCGGGCGGCTGGGCGTCGCGACGCCGTACTGGCAGGTGGCGTTCGACGCGTTCCTGTTCGGCGCGGGGCTGGGTTTCTCGATGCAGACGATCTCGACCGCGGTGCAGAACGCGGTCTCCTATCGCGACATCGGCACGGCGACGAGTTCAACGACCTTCTTCCGCCAGATCGGGGCCTCGATCGGCGCGGCGATCTTCGGGGCGGTCTTCTCGAGTCGCCTCGCGCACCACCTCGCCGCGCAACTGGCGGGCGCGCCCGGCGGTGCTCCGAGCGGCGGCGCGCCGATTGACGCCAACAATATCCAGGCGATCCAGCACCTGGGCGAACCGATCAAGCATATCGTGCTCACGGCATTCGCGGGATCACTCGACGATGTGTTCCTCGCGTCTATACCGGCGATCATCGTCGCACTGGTCGTGGCGCTGTTTCTCAAAGAAGTGCCGCTGCGCACCGGCGCCGCTCCCGTGGCGGCGAGTGAGGTCGCGGCGCCGGTGGGATAGCGGACGCGGGCCGCCTCTGTCGAGTCTGCCGCTCCGGTATACTGCGTGACGGCGACAACGATCCACCGCGACGACGGACGGAGGAAGAGCGTGGGCGATGCACCGCTGCGTGTGGGGCTGATCGGGCTGGGGGCGATAGGGCAGGCGGTCGCGCGGCTGGCGCGGGAGCGGGGTGACGGCGCGGTGGCGATCATCGGTGCGGTCGTTCGCGATCCGGCGCGCCCGCGCCCCGATGCAAGCGTCCCGGTCGTGCCGTCCGTAAATGCACTGCTCGCCTTGCGGCCGGATGTGATCGTCGAGGTGTGCGGGCACGCGGGGCTGAAGGAGCACGGCCCGCACGTCCTTCGGGCGGGGTGCGACCTCATCATGGTGAGCGTCGGCGTCTTCGCGGAGCCGGGCGTGATGGAGGCGATGACCGCCGCCGCCGAGGCGGGCAAGGCGCAAGCGAAAGTGGCGTCCGGCGCAATCGGCGCGCTCGATGCGATCGCGGCGGCCTCTGTCGGCGGCCTGACCGGCGTCACGCATACGACGCGCAAACCGGCCCGCACGCTGATGGGCGCGGAGGACGCGGCGGCGCTCACCGAAGCGCGCGAAGTCTTCCGGGGCAGCGCGCGGGAGGGGGCGTTGAAGTTCCCGGAGAGCATTAATGTGGCCGCCGCCGTCAGCCTCGCCGGGATCGGGCTGGATCGCACCGAAGTCCGCGTCCTCGCCGATCCGGCCGTCGAGCGGAATATGCACACCGTCGTCGCGGAGGGCGCGTTCGGGCGGCTCCAGTTCGATATTCAGGGTATCCCGACCGAGGAGAATCCGCGCACCGGCCGCCTCGTCGCGATGAGCGTCATGCGGACGCTGCTCCTGCGCCGCGCGTCCATCGTCGTCGGTTGAGCGCGCGAAATCAGGCCATCCCGCGCGCGGGCTCGCCGTGTCGGGCCTTGAGACCGGCGATGAAGAGATCCAGCCCGTCCTCGAATCTGGCGTCCGCATCGAATAGGGACGCGTTTCGGAACAGTGCGGTAAGGAGGGGAAACTCGCTGGCGGGCAACTGCGCGATGTGTGCCATAACCTCCGCATCGGTGGGGTCGGAGACGCCGCCGGGCTGCAACCCGACCTCCGCGAGCGTCACCCCAACCACGTAACCCGCCATGCAATTGAGTACCTGGAATGCCTCTTCCGGTGCGAACCCGGCGGCATGGAGAATTGCCACGGCCGCTTCGGCGCGCTGAAGGCTCGCGATGGAGGAGGGCTGGCGGGTAGAGAGAACGGGGAGCGCGTGCGGGTGGGCGCGTAAGGCGTGCCTGGCGGTACGCATCATCTCTCGCAGGCGGACATCCCACGGCGCGTCATCGGCGGGCGCGGATGGGGTTTCCGCCAGCACTGCGTCAACGATGCCGTCCAGCACCGCCGCCTTGTTCGGGAAGTAATAGTAGGCCGCCATCGGGTCCACGCCGAGTTCCGCGCCGAGTTTGCGCATGGAAAAACCGTCCAGCCCGTCGCGGTCCACGATGGCGAGCGCGGCACGCACGACCTGTTCGCGCGAGAGGTGCGGACGATCCTGTCTCGCCGCGCGATGCCGCCCTCGTAATGGTCGTCCCCTCTGCACGTCCGCTCCTCTTCGCATGGTTCCTTCCCGCTCCCGGATTATGGGAGCGGGAGAAGAATCAGCAAGAACATTATCCACTGCGCCCAGTCTAGCGCGCGGTCCGACGCCGGTAAAGCGAGACGGAGAGCGGCGCGAAGAGGACGAGGATGCCGACGCACCACGCGAGCGCCTGCCAGGCTGTCGTGCCGACGGGCTGGCCGAGGAGGAGGGCGCGTGACGCGTTGACGATCGCCGTCACCGGCTGATGGTCCGTGAAGGCGCGCAGCCAGTCGGGCATCGTGCTCGTCGGCACGAACGCGCTGCTGGCGAAGGTGAGGGGGAAGATCGCCATGAAGCCGATCGCCTGCACGCTCTCCGCGTTCGGCGCGAGCAGGCCCATCATCGCCCCGACCCACGAGAAGGTGAAGCCGCAGAGCAGGATCAGCGCCAGCGCCGCACCCCAGCCCAGCACATTGCCCTGCGGTCGGAAGCCGACCAGCAACCCGACGGTCAGCATGACGGTGATGCCCAGGACGCTCTGCACGAGGTCCGCGATCGTCCGCCCGGCGAGGACGGCGGAGCGCGCCATCGGCAGCGAGCGGAAGCGGTCAATCAGCCCGCGCTGGAGGTCTTCCGCGAGGCCGACGCCCGTGTTTATCCCGCCGAAGACGAGCGTCTGCACGAAGATGCCGGGCATGAGGAAGTTGACGTACGAGGTGCCGCTTGTTTTGATCGCGCCGCCGAAGACGAAGCGGAAGAGCAGCACGAAGATGATCGGCTGGATCGTCACATCGAGCAGTTGGGCCGGGATGCGGGGGATGTGCTGGAGGTTGCGTTTGGCGATGACGAGCGCGTCCATCACGATCCAGTACAACCGGCTCCGATGTTCCGGTTGCAGCGCGTTGATGGGCGGGGTGATCGCCGGGGGGCGTGTGACGACGCTCATTATGCGGCCTCCTGCTCGCGGCTCGATTGGTCGCTCTCATCGTCGGTCGTCATGTGCCCGGTCAGCGTGAGGAAGACGTCATCCATCGTCGGGCGGCGGAGGCCAAAGTCGTCGAGATGCACGGCGGCGGCGTCGAGATCGCGGATCACGTTCGCCAGGAGCCGCGCGCCGTTCGTGACGGGAACGAGGAGCGTGCGGCGGGCGGCGTCAATGTACATCTCTCCGGCGCCATACGGGGTGAGCGCGCGCCTGGCGGCGTCGAGGTCGCTCCCGCGCGCCACCGTGATCGCCAGCCGCTCGCCGCCGATCCGCGCTTTCAGTTCGTCCGCTGTGCCCTCGGCGATCACCCGCCCGTGGTCAATGACGGCGATCCGGTGGGCGAGTTGATCGGCTTCCTCCATGTATTGCGTCGTCAGCAGCAGCGTTGTCCCGCCCGCGACGAGTTCGCCGATCACATCCCACATCGCCATGCGGCTGCGCGGGTCGAGGCCCGTCGTCGGCTCGTCGAGGAAGAGCACCGGCGGCGCGAGGATCAGGCTGGCGGCGAGGTCGAGGCGGCGGCGCATGCCGCCGGAGTAGGTTTTCACGATGCGCGCGGCGGCATCCACGAGATCGAAGCGGGCGAGCAATTCCTCCGCCCGCTGCCGCGCCCGGCGCTTCGGCAGATGGTAGAGCCGCCCGACCATTTCGAGGTTCTCCCGCCCCGTCAGGTACTCGTCCACCGCGGCGTATTGCCCGGTGAGGCCGATGCGCGAGCGCAAGGCGTCGGCCTGCGCGACGACATCGAGCCCCGCGACTTCCGCCCGCCCGGCATCCGGCGCGAGCAGGGTGGCGAGGATGCGCACCGCCGTCGTCTTGCCCGCCCCATTCGGCCCGAGCAGGCCGAGCACCGTCCCCTCCTCCACCGCGAGATCGAGGCCGCGCAGCGCGTAATTCGTGCCGAACCGCTTCTCCAGCCCCTCCACGAGGATGGCCGGTCGTTGCTGTGTCATGCCTTGCTCCTCACCTCCGCGCACTCTACATCGTAGATCATATTCTACATCGTAGATAGTATCGTCTCCGGCGCGGCTGGTCAAGGCGATCGTGCCCTCCAAACGGAGGGTTCTCTCCGCCTCATTCCGAGGGGTTCCGCCCGGGTCAATCGTGCGCCGGCCCGAAAAGCGCCACCACCGCGAGGACGGACGGGAGGGTGGCATCCGGCCTCGCAATCGCCGGCACTCCCTCCGCGCGCGAGGCCCGGCATCGCGTTGGTTCCGTGCGGGCGAGGAGGTGAGCCGTTATCCCTCGCTCTCCGGGACGCGAGCGGTCATCGTTGCGGTGATGACGACGGGATCGGGCGGCTCGGCGAGCAGATGCAGACGGCCGTTGACGTAGAGGAGCGGGAAGGCGTACCCCTCGCGGATCTGCTCGCCATCCTCGCCCGTGCGCAGCCGCAACTCCACCCCATCATCTATCGTGATGGTGTGCGCCCAGAGCAGTTGCCACCCCTGCACCTCGACCTGCAAGGTGCCATCCTCTTCCGCCCGTACGCGCACGAAAGGGGTTCGTGATGCTTCCATAGTCCGCACTCCTTTCGTTTCTCGTACGCCTCGATTGGCCCCTGCTACTGAGAACGCTTCGCTATTCCCGCCGAGTCCGGAAAGTCGCGGATGCGGATGGGCGGATGCGGATGGATAGCGGCAGTGTGACGAGAGGGGCATCATGCCATGGACAACGCATGAACGCAACCAACGGAGCGATGAGCGATACTCATTTGACCCCCGTGACGGCAAGGCACCGGGCGGTGGAGAGCCGGGGATAACCCGCGAAGAGCGGCGGAAACGGTGGATAACCTGTGTCGTACGGTCATAGCGAATGTACGGATGATGCCGAGAAGGGGCCCGTTTCACCGTACAGGGCGGCGAGTGATCGGTCGCCGGCCCGCGCATCATGGTTTGCGGGCGACGACCATCAGATGCTGGCTGGCGCCGAGCAACGTCGGCTCCTCCTCGATCCAGCGGAGCGCCGCCATCGTCTCGGCGCGGCGCTCCGGGTCATCCCACGATTCCCGCACGCGGGCGGCGAGCCAAGCCGGCCCCTCGATCCCGATTGTCCGCTCGTGGACGAGGCCGGCCGCTTCGGCCTCGTCCCCCAGTTCGGCGGGATGGTGGAAATAGGCCGTGGTGAAATAGGCGGGGTGATGCGTCGGGTTGCGGTGCTGGCCGCTCGCGAGATCGCCTCGCACGATGGCGGCGAAGGCGGGGTCGGCGAAGTAGCCGTTCGCCATGCCATCCAGCGTCGAGACGAAGCGGGAGATGCCGACGGCCAGCACGACGCCGCCCGGCCGCACGATCCGCGCCGCCTCGCGCAGGGCGGCGATGCGGTCCTGCCGCTCCGTCAGGTGATAGAGCGGCCCGAAGAGGAGCGCGACGGCCACGCTCGCATCCGCGCGGTCGAGATGGCGCGCGTCGCCGAGGGCGCAATCGGCAATCGGGGCATCGGGCTGCCGCGCGGATGCCCGGCGCGCCTGCTCGATATGGAGCGGCACCGGGTCAATCAGATGGACCGCGTGCCCCAGCCGGGCGAGCCAGAGGGAATACGCGCCCGGCCCGCCGCCGATGTCGGCGATCGCGGTGGGCGGTGGCGGCAGGTAGCGCGCGACGATCTCCCGCGTGCGCGCAAACTCGATCCTGCTGCTGCCGTGCGCCAACCGGTCCGCCTCGCGCCCCGCCGCGTAATATGCGCGGGCTTCCCGCGCGAGCATGTCGCCGGGATTCGTCGGTTCCGACATTGCGCAGCTCCCTCTCGAAATGTGGGGTGGCGCTCACTGCTCGGCGCGTCGCTACTCTCCCCAGTCCTCGTCCTCCTCCGGCGCGAGGGCGAGGGTGAAGGGATCCAGATCAACGACTTCCAGTTCCGCGCCGCACTCCGGGCACTGGATAATCTCACCCTTCGTGATGCCGCTCACGGCCCACTCGCCCGCGCATTCGGGGCATTCGGCGGTCGCGGTCGTCACTGTCGTGCTCATCGTGGCAATCCTCCCCGTTTCACATGAAACGCGCTCACAGCCTGCGGGCTGCAATCTCATCCATCACCGCGCCGCCCGGAGGGCAAACAAAAACGCCCCCATCCCGATTGGGACGAGCGGCGCGGTGATCGCGGGCTTTCTCGTGGTACCACCCAAAATTCGCGGTGCCCTCGCGGGCATCGCCTCAACCGTACGGAATGCTCCCGGTCGCGCGGGCTTTCCGGCCTGCGTGCGAGAGCTTCGATACGCGCGCCTGTGGTAACGGAGGCGACCCGGCGTGGCATCAGGACCATTGATCCATCCACCTGCGACTCGGAGGCTTTTTTTCCGCTCTTCCCGGCCCCGCCTCACACCGCATGCGGGTCGCTGCGCCGTTCCGTCGTCGGTACTCTCCCTCGTCAACGCCGTTGACGGTGATTTATTGGACGCGACGATAGCATGCGGGTCGGCGCGTGTCAATTTGGTACGGACATTGGCTCGATGCACAGGACTATGGCGTGATCTCTACCAGACGATCTTCCGACGGCCCAATAATCTGCCCTGAGAGCCGGAACCATCCGCTGATGACGCCGCCGACGATGAGCGGCCCACTCAATGTAGCGGGATCAACGACGAGGTCATACTCGCCTCCGTACGTCCGCACATGCGCCCAATGGAAATTCAGCCCGGTTACGGGATTCCGATAGAGCGCCGTACGAAGAATGTGGCCGTTGATGATCGCATGCGGTTGCGCAGGGACGATACGCTCTCCGCCAGGCTTGAATGTCCCGGAAGGGATGAACGCTTCCGCCGCGAGGTGCGCTTTCCCTTCGACCCCAGCGGCATACTCCGCATCGCTCGCGTATGCGGACAAACTGTGCGGAAACGCCGCGATCTGCACGTCCGTATCGGCGGGTAACGCGAGTGTATCGTAGCGGGCAAAGTCCGGTACGCGAAATACGAGCGGGGTATCGCCGTATGGGCCATCTCTCCATGGATTTGCCCACGCGTAGAATGCGCCTTCAAGGAGGCTATCGTTCGGCTGCTTCACGCGTTCCGTCAGACGGACACGCATCCGCGCGCGCCCAACGAAATGGGGGTCGAACCCGATAATCTTATCGGCGTAATTGAGATCAACCCAGAGTTGCGGCCCGCCGCCCACCGTCCATCGTTTGTATGTGCCTGCGTCTGTCCTGATCGGTTGGCCATTCCGCAGTGTCTGCGCCGAGAGTTTCGCGAAATCCGCGACCGATCCAACAGGGAAACCGAGACATACGAAGGGATTAGGCATGTACCTTTGGACGCGCGTGGATGCGAGACACGACGAATGGTCGTCTCAAGAGACGCCGAGTCGCTCGTGCATAGAGTACTGAAAGCGATGATACCGATAGTTCTGTGGGGGGCGGGATGCACCTTGCTGTGCGTTCCCGCCGGTAGCGCTCGGCCGCGCGGAACAATCGCGTTTGTCCGGCGAGGGCACCCACACGCAATTGACGCTGCTCACCTCGCCGTTCGACGTAGCGATCATAGCACGCCCTGTCAATGGGCCGTGCAATGGCGGAGACCGCGATCATCCCGACCGGAGCCGTTCACGAATCAAATCTACGAAATTAAGGAAACATGGAAAATCCCCTCTCCATCGCGATGGAGAGGGGGCAGGGGGTGAGGTTCCCCGTTACTTCACGGACGCGTTGTACTGGTCGAGCGCCTTGTTGGAGGCGGCGGCGGCCTTGTCGAGCGCGGCCTTCGGGGTGGACTTGCCGAGCAGGATCTCCTCGATCGCCCCCTCGACATCCGTCGTGCGGGACTGCGTGAAGACCCCGAGCACCGCGCCGCTCGTCGCGGGGTTGGACGGGTTGGCGTGCAACTGGTCCACCGCCGTCTGGAACTGCGGGTACTTCTCGGAGTTCGCCTTCACTTCCGGCAGGTCGTAGGCGTCCTTGCGGATCGGGAAGTAGCCGGTACCGATGTGGAAGAAGGCCTGCTGCTTCGGCTGGGCGAGGAACTGGACGAACTGCCAGGCCGCCTGCTTCTCCTTGTCCGCCTTGTCCTTGGCGATGTAGACCGCCGCGCCGCCCATGATGATGCCGCCCTGCTCGCCGCCCGTCGTCGGGCGCGGCATGAAGCCGGTGCCGACCTCGAACTTGCCGCCCGCCTTGCCGATGATGCCGCGCAGCGAGGCGGTGGATTCGGTGATCATCGCCACCTGCCCCGCGCCGAAGGCGTTCTGCGAGTCGCCCGTGCTCCGGCCGAGGTTCGCCGCGATCCCCTTGTCCACCATCCCCTTCCACCAGTCCATGATCTTCACGCCGGGGTCGTTGTTGAAGACGACCTTCGTCGCCCGCTGCGCGCCCCGGCCATTGTCCGGCTCCGCATAGAGGGCATTCTGCGTGGCGAGCCACTGCTCGAAGAACCAGCCGTAGATGGCGAACGAGACGCCGGGCTGCGGCTTGCCGCTCGCGTCCTTCTTGGTGAGCGTCTGCGCCGCCGCCGCCACGTCGTCCCAGGTGCGCGGCGGCTTGTTCGGATCCAACCCGGCGGCCTTGAAGGCGTCCTTGTTGTAGTAGAGGATCGGGTTCGAGGTGTTGAACGGCATCGCGTTCAACTTCTTGTCCACCGTGTAGTAGTTGAGGATCGGCTGCTCGAACTGCGAGAGGTCGAACTTGTCCGCGTCAATGAAGGTCTGCATCGGCTCGATCGCCTTGCTGTCAATCATGAAGCGCTGGCCGATGTCGTAGACCTGCAGGATGTGCGGCCCGCTCTTGGACTGCAACCCGGCGCGGAACTTGTTCACCAGGTCGTCGTAGGTGCCCTGGTAGATGTCCTGCACGAAGATGTCGGACTGGCTGTCGTTGAACTGGTTGACGAGGTTGCTGACGACCTCGCCGTTCGTGCCGCC
>JAICIL010000026.1 GCA_025924435.1 Chloroflexia bacterium
ATCGCGAATGCGCTCTTTTTGTATCTGCGCGACCCGGACGGCAACCGCGTCGAACTCTACGCCAGCGACTATCTGACGGTGGATCCCGATTTTGAACCGATCCGCTGGACGCTGAACGACCCGCGCCGGCAGACGCTCTGGGGCCATTACGTGCCGCGCTGCTGGTTCGAGGAGGCGATGCGCGTGCAATCCATCGCGGACGGCGCATTCGTCCCGACGCACGAGCCACACATGACGAGCACGCCGACGTACGTTCATTAGGGCCGAGGACTGAGGCCTGAGGACTGAGTATTCGCCTTACGAGCAGTATCAGTTTGTCGCGGAACGAATCAAGGACTGAAGCCGACGATTTCACTCGGCCCTCAGTCCTCAGTCCTCAGTCCTTCCGAATGACCGAAGGGAGCGATTGATGCCAGCACGGACCGGGGCGCACTACATCGCCGATCTGAAAAAGATGAAGCGCGAGATCTGGATCGGCGGCGAGCGCGTCGAGGACGTGACGACGCACCCCGCGACCCGGCGCGGCGTGGAATCCTACGCGCACCTCTACGACATGCAGTACGACCCCGCGCTCCGCGATGTGATGACCTACCCGTCGCCGACGACGGGCGACCGGGTGGGCATCTCCTTCCTCACGCCGCGCACGCCGACCGATGTCGCGCGGCGGCGCGAGATGATGCGGCAGTGGGCGAACTACTCCGGCGGCATGATGGGCCGGACGCCCGACTACTGCAACAGCAGTTTCATGGCCTTCGCCGCCGCATCCAAGTATTTCGCCGCCAACGACGCCCGCTTCGGCGAAAACGTCCGCAATTATTACGAATACATCCGCGAGCGCGATCTCTGCCTGACGCACACGCTCATCAACCCGCAGGCGAACCGCGCGAAGGCGGTCAACGAGCAGGCCGACCCCTACCTGCCCGCCGGGATCGTCACGACCAATAGCGACGGCGTCGTGATCCGCGGCTGCCGGATGCTGGCGACGAGCGCGCCACTGGCGGACGAGATCATGGTCTTCCCGTCCACCGTCGTCAAGAACGAGAACGCGGACAAATACGCCTTCGCCTTCTCGATCCCGACCGACACGCCGGGCATGAAGTTCATCTGCCGCGAATCGCTCGACCAGGGAAAATCGCACTTCGACCACCCGCTCGGCTCGCGCTTCGAGGAGATGGACGCCATCGTCGTCTTCGACGATGTCACGGTGCCGTGGGAGCGGATGTTCCTTCTGGGGGATATGGAGCGGTGCAACGGTTGCTACGGCGCGACGGACGCCGTCGTCCATATGATGCATCAGGTGGCGATCAAGAACATCGCGAAGGCCGAATTCCTGCTCGGCGTCATCCTGATGATGATCGAGACCGTCGCCATCGAGCAGTTCCAGCATGTGCAGGAGAAGGCCGCCGAGGTGATGACCTACCTCGAAACGATGAAGGCGTGCCTGCGCGCGGCGGAGGCGGACGCGCACCTCGACTCGTGGGGCGTGATGACGCCCGCGCGCATGCCGCTCGACATCGCCCGGAATATGTTCCCGAAGATGTACCCGCGCATCGTCGAGATCATCCAACTGCTCGGCGCGTCGGGGCTGATGGCGACCGCCAGCGAAGCGGACTTCGCGGGGCCAATCGCCGCCGATGTGACGAAGTATCTGCAGGCGGCGACGGCGGACGGCAAGGAGCGCGTGCGGCTCTACCGCCTCGCCTGGGACATCGCCTGCTCCGGCTTCGGCGGGCGGCAGGAACTCTACGAGCGGTATTTCTTCGGCGATCCGATCCGCATGATGAGCGCCCTCTACTTCGGCTACGACAAGGAGCCGCTCAAGGAGCGCATCCGGTCCTTCCTGCATCAGGACGACGTGCCCGATGCCGCGACGCCGGGCGCACAGCCAACGACGCCGGTGGCCGCCGGTGAGTGAGACGATTGACCGGCGGGAGTTCCGCAACCTCGCCGGGCTGTTCGCGACGAGCGTGACGGTTGTGACGACGCGCATCGGCGAGAATGTGCACGGCATGACGGCGAACGCCTTCACGAGCCTCTCGCTCGACCCGCTCCTGATTCTGCTCTGCGTGGACCGGCGCGCGCGGTTGCACCCACTGATCCAGGAGGCGGGGGCATTCGCCGTCAACTTCCTCCACGAGGGTCAGGAGGCGATCTCGCGCAACTTCGCCGGGCAGCCGCAGGAGGGCGTCGCGGACATCCTGCATTTCTCGTCGGACGACGGCGCGCCGATCATCCTCGGCTGCCTCGCCGCGCTCCGCTGCGACGTGCGGCAGGTGCTGGACGGCGGCGACCACGCGATCGTCATCGGCAATGTCACCGCGCTGATGCGCGGCGATGTCGGCGCGCACCCGCTCGTCTACTTTGCGGGCAAGTACCGGCGGCTGCTCGTCGAGTCCACGAGCGGCCAAAGCGCCCCGGAACCGTGGCTGAACCGCAATGTGCGCGTCTACCACGAGGAATGGCATGGGTAAACAGCAATGAGCAATGAGGGGCCGTCAGTATTTCGCCGGTGTGTGACTGGCGAAGCGGACGAGCGATGAAATTCTCCATCCGATTGAACAATGATCTTCCGGTCGCTGAGTACATCGCGCTCGCGCAGGCCGCCGAGGCGGCGGGATTTGACCAATTCTGGGTGAGCAACGACCTCTTCCTGCGCTCCGTCCCGGTCATCCTCACCGCCGTCGCGCAGGCGACGACACGCATCGAAATCGGCACCTGCGTCGTCAACCCGTATACGCTCCATCCCGCCGAAATTGCCATGCTCGCCGCGACGCTGGACGAGATTGGCGGCGGGCGGTTCAACCTCGGCATCGCCGCCGGTGGCGCGGCGCTGCTGAAGTGGGTCGGTATCGCGCCGGAACGGCCGCTCGCCGACACGCGGCGCGCGATTGCCCACATCAACGCGATCCTCTCCGGCGATACGGCGGACGGTTGGACGCCGGAGGCGTACCTTCGGTTCACGCCCCGGCGGCGCGTGCCGATCTACCTCGGTGCGATGGGGCCGCGGATGCTGCGGCTGGCGGGCGAGGTCGCGGATGGCGTGCTGCCGCTCCTCTTCCCGCCGGAGCATTTTGCCACCGTCCGCCCGCTCGTTGCGGCGGGCGCGGCATCGGTCGGTCGATCCATGGACGCGATTGACCTCGCCGCCTGCATCTGGGTCTCGCTCTCGGATGACGCGCGGGCCGCCGAAGCCGCCTTGCGCGATAAGATCGCCTATTACGGAGCGGGTCTCAGCCCGCTCATCCTCGCCCGGCTCGGCGTGGCGAAGGCGGATTTCGCCCCGATCGAGCGCGCGATGATGACCGCGCGCGATCCCGCGAAGGCCCGCGCGCTCGTGACGGGCGCGATGCTGCGCATCGGGGTCGTCGGCACCGCGCGCGATCTCATCGCCCGGCTCGAAACGCTCGTCGCGATGGGCGCACGCCACCTCAGTTTCGGCCCGCCGCTCGGCCCGGACCCGCTCGCGGCGGTCGAGCAACTCGGCCGGGATGTGCTCCCCTCTTTTCGCGACTGACACGAGGCCCTGGCAGAAACGGCGGTAGCGCGGGCTTTCCAGCCTGCGTCTCTCGCGCAGGCTGGAAAACTGGGGATGATTGCCCCTACTACACCGGGAGGCGCATCCCGTCATCGGGCACGACGACCGGGCCGGGGAAGATTTCGCGCGCTTCCGCGAGCAGGTTATCGGGATTGGCGTACCGGGCGAGGTGCGTGAGCGCGAGCGACCGGGCATTGGCGGCGACGGCCATTTCGGCGGCCTCGCGCGCGACCGGGTGCATTAAATTCCGCGCGCGGGTCGCCCAGTCCGCGCCGTCGCGCGCGGCGCAGAGCGCGTCGCAGATGAAGAGGTCGGCGTCGCGGGCGCAGGCGACCATCCCGTCGTTCGGGACGCCGTCGGCGCTGAAGCCGAGCGTCCGCCCGCCCTGTTGCACGCGCACGGCGACCGTCGGCACGCGATGGTCGGCGGGGAAGAACGCGACGGCGAAGCCGCCGATAGTGTAGGGCGTCCCCGTCTCGATTTCGATACGCTCGATGTCGGGATGAATCGGCCATTCCGGGAAGCAGGCGTTCATCAGCGCATTGATACCGGCGTGGGTGTCCGGCAACGCATAGATCGTGAGGGGAATGGAGGCGATGAAGAGCGCGGGCATGCCGCCGGCGTGATCCATGTGCCGGTGCGTGACGATCACATTGCGCAGCTCGTTGATCGGCTGCCCGATGCGCGCCAGTTGCCGGGGCAGTTCAAACCCGCCGCACGTATCAATGAGGAGCGGCTCGCACCCCGGTGCCGTGACAAGCAGGCCGGTCGCGTTCCGCTCCGGCGCCATCGGCGACCCGGTGCCGAGGAAGGTGACGTCCATTGATACCTCGTTTCGCGTCAATCCGCCGCCAGCAGCGGCGCCGGGATGGGGGCGAGGAGACCGTCGCTGACGAGCAATGCGCGCACCTCGGCGGCGACCTCGCGGGAACGTTCTTCGTGGATGCAGTGCCCGCCGCCTTCGAGTTCGGTCAGCGTCATGCGCGGGAAGCGGCGGATGAGGGTCGCGATTTCCGCGCGCGAGACCTGCACGTCGCGCGTGCCCCAGACGACGTGCAGCGGGCAGCAAAGGGTTGCGGTATGGGCGACGGCGTGGAAGGCTGCCTCGTTTCGGAACAACGCGGTATACGACCAGACCGCGCCCGGCGCGCGCATTGCCCGTTTGATCGCCGCCTGCGTGTACGGCTCCATCGCGGCGCGATCCGCGTAGGCGGGGGCAGAGAGGAGGCGGTAGGGCAGGTGCGTCACCAAGCCGAAGAGCAGGCGGGTAATCGCCGGTGTCGCCAGTTTCCGCATCATCGTGCGCTGCCAGGCGCTGAATTCCTCCCCGGCCAGCAGCCCGCCCGGCGCGAGCGCGATCACCGACGCGATGGCTTCCGGCCGCGCTGCGGCCCACTCGACCGCCAGCATCCCGCCGAGCGAATGACCGACCGCCACGATCCGCGCCAGCCCGTACGCACGCCGCAGATGCTCCAATTGCGCGAGATAGAAGGCGCGGCCATAGTCCGCATCGCGCGGCTTGCTCGCCTCGCCAAAGCCGACGAGATCGAGCGCGTAGACGGGCACATCCGGCCCGATGTCCCGGATGAAGCGGCCCCACTGCTCGACGCACGCGGCGTAGCCGTGGATGAGCACGAGCGGCGGCGCGTCGCTCCCCGGCGCCAGGCGCTCCCAGACGCGATAGCGCAGGCCATTCCAGACATGCCAGCGTTCCGTAACGGTGACCCGCGCCATGCGCCTCCTATGATAGTGCGCGGAGCCACGCCGCCGCGACGGCGATCGCGCACCCGATCAGTAAGCCCCAGTTCCGTTGCAGCGTGCCCGCCGTCGGCCACGCCAAGGCGGACGACGCCGCCCCAAGCAGCAACACCGCAGCGCCGCCGATCAGGACAACCACCGCCGTGTCGCGGCGCCCCGCCGTCAGCGCGGCCACAACGAGAAGCGCGACGGCGAACGATCCCAGGCAGAGGAGGAGCGCCGCCCGCGTCCCGACGACCTGCACGATCCCCCGGACACCGCCGACCGCGTCCCGTTCGGCGTCCGGCAAGGCGTTGGCAAGATGGAGACCGAAGCCGACGAGCACGCCCAGCGGATAGGTGAGCCAGAGGCGCGGCGGCGCATCGCGCACGCAAATCCACGCCCAGATCGGCAGGAGCGGCAGGCCGAAGATATAGGGAAGGAAGGAGGCCGCCGTCCGCTTCAGCCAGAGGTCGTACACCAACCCGGCCGCCGTCATCCCGATCACAAAGAGCAGCGACAACCGACCGAGCGCGGCGCCGGCGCCGAGCGCCACGAGCAGCATCACGCCGCCGACGCACGCCGCGCCACGCGCGGTGGCGTGCCCGGCGACCAGCGGCTTGTGCGGCTTCGCGATAGCGTCGAGGTCGCGGTCGCGCAGGTCATTGACGACGCCGACGGTCGCCTGCGAGCCGATGATCGCCGCCCCGATCAGGGTGATCGTCCGACCTCCCGGCCAGCCATGCGCGGCGAGGAGCGCGAACGCGACGGCGGCGACGGCGTTCATCGCCACCGGGAAGGGATGGATGAGCCGGAAGTAGCCGCGCACCCGCCACCAGCCACCGGCGTCCGCGGGAGGGTGCGCTACGGCAAACGTCGGTTCCATTTCCCACCTCGCAACGTCCCATTGCTCCCGTTTGGTATCATGGCGCGCATGGAGTGATGACGATCCCGGCGCATCATACGCCAATGGAAAGGACAATGGCATGGCCTCTGCCGCACCGACACGCGCGCGCGGACTTTCGGCGACCGATCTCTTCCGCCTGCGCTTCGTGGATGATGTGACGCTCTCGCCGGACGGGTCGCGGATCGCCTGCACCGTCGCGCGGCCCGATGGGGACGTGAACCGCAATCGCGCCAGCATCTGGGTCGCCTCCACAACCGGCGGCGACGCCCGCCAGGTGACGAGCGGCGAAAAGAAGGACACGCACCCCGCGTGGTCGCCGGACGGCGCGCGGCTCGCCTTCGTCTCGGATCGCGGCGAGCAGGAGAAGGGGCAAATCTTCGTCCTCGATGTCGCGAACGGCGGCGAGGCCCGGCGGCTGACCACCGACGACGAGCACGCGGCGTCCGAACCGCAATGGTCGCCGGACGGAAACTGGATCGCGTATCTCCGCAAGGTGCCGTCGCTCCCGGAGCCGGAGCAGAACGTCGAATACAAGGACGACACGGACAAGCCGCGCATCATCACCCGCGCCAAGTACAAGTACGACGGCGAGGGCTTCTTCGACCACACGCGCAAGCAGTTGTTCATCATCTCGCCGGACGGCGGCGAGGCCCGGCAGTTGACGCATGGCACAATGGGCGTCGGCCAGATCGCGTGGTCGCCGGACGGTTCGGCGATCGCCTTCGCCTCCAATCGCGACGAGAACGAGGATCACGACCGGCGGCTGGATGTCTGGACGGTTGATGTCGCTTCGGGAGATCTGACCCGGATCACGCCGCATGATGGCGCGTACGGGCATCTGGCGTGGTCGCCGGATGGGACGAGGCTCGCGGTCGTCGGCCATGCCTACCCGGCGAAGGGCGGCGCGAACGACCGCCTCTGGACGGTCCCGGCCACCGGCGGCGCGCCGACACAAGCGACCGATCTCGACCGCTCCATCGGCTCCGGCATCATGTCCGACACGGGCGCGGACGACCGCAGCCAACCGGCGTGGGTCGGCGACGACCTCTATTTCCTCGCCGCCATCAACGGCACGGCGCAAATTTGGCGCGCCCCGGACGGCGGCGGCCCCGCGACGCAGGTGACAGAGGGCGTGCACGCCATCGCGAGCTGGGATATTTCGCGCGATGGAGCGATTCTCGCCTACGGCGCCTCGACGCCGACCAATCCGGGCGAACTCTTCACGCAGCCGCTCCATGGGGGAGAGGCGACACAGCGCACGCGGTTGAACGCGGAGTTCCTCGCCGAGCGCGAGCCGAGCGGGCGCGAGGAGTTCTGGCTGCCCGCCGGGGACGGCACGGGCGAGCGGATTCAGGGCTGGATCGTCAAGCCGCCCGACTTCGACCCGGATGCGAAATACCCGCTCCTGCTCGAAATCCACGGCGGCCCGGCGGCGACGTACGGCGTCGGCTGGTTCCACGAGTTCCAGTTCTTCGCGGCGCAGGGGTACGTCGTCGTCTACTGCAACCCGCGCGGGTCGCAGGGGTATGGCGAGGCGTTCTGCACGAGCATCTATCAGGACTGGGGCACCAAGCCGACGATGGACGTGATGGCGGCGGTGGATCATGTGATCGGCCAGGGCTACATAGACACGGATCATCTCTACGTCACGGGCGGGTCGTACGGCGGCTACATGACCGACTGGATCGTCACGCATACCGACCGCTTCCGCGCCGCCGCGACGCAGCGCTGCGTCTCCAATTTGACGACGCTCGCCCTCGCGGACGACACGGGCACGCTCTGGCTGGGCGACTACTTCGGCGGCATGCCGTGGGATGAACCGGCAGTCTACGCGCAAAACTCGCCGATCACGCACATCGCGAACTGTACGACGCCGCTCTTCATCGAGCACGAGGAGGAGGACCACCGCTGCCCGATGGATCAGGCGGAGCAGGTCTACAACGCGCTGCACAAACTCGGCGTCGAGACCGAACTCGTCCGCTACCCGAAGGAGCCGCACGGCATGAGCCGCGACGGCGGCCCGCTCCATCGCGTGGACCGCCTCCAGCGCATTACCGGCTGGTTCGAGCGGCATAAATAGCGCTGCGCGGGGCGGCATGTGGCATCGTCGCGGCGCCGCGCCGCCCTCCACCACCCGACGACCAGCGTGCGAACGAGCATGAGGATTTGCTCCGCCGGATCGCACACGGCACAATCCGTGCGGATGTCCATACCGAGTGATGCCGCGCATTCGTGGGATGTTGACGCGACCGATGCAAACCGTCCTGAATCACACCGTACCGTCGCAATCCCAACCCGTCGCACCGGCGCGGTGGCTGCCGCGCCTCATCATCGGCGCGATCCTGAACGCCGTGGCGTGGTTCAGCGCGTGGGCGCGCGTCGGGCCGCTCGCGCATTACTCGTTCTTCCCGCTCTGGCTCGGCTTCATCCTCGTCGTGGACGCGCTGACGGAGGCGCGGAGCGGCACGTCGCTGTGGCAGCGCAGCCACGGCGCGTTCATCGGCCTGTTCTTCGTCTCCGCGCCCTTCTGGTGGTATTTCGAGCGGCTGAACCGCTACGTCGGCAACTGGCATTACCGCAACTATCGCCCGTTCGGTGGCGCCGCGTACATCTTCTGGGCATCGCTGGCGTTCAGCACCGTCATCCCCGCCGTGCTCGGCGTCGCCGAACTCCTCGGCACATTCGGTCGCGACGCCGGATCGGTCCACCCTTCGCCGCGATTGCCCGCGCGATTCGCCGGGGTGATCGTCGCCGTCGGGGTCGCGTCGCTCGCCCTCTCGCTCATTTTTTCGCACCAGTGCTTCCCCTTCCTCTGGCTCTCGCTGCTGCTCATCCTCGACCCGATCAACGATCACTTCGGCGAATCCAGCATCATCGGGTTGCTGCGCGGGCATGCCTACGCCCACCTCGTGCGCCTGATGACCGCCGGGCTGATCTGCGGCTTCTTCTGGGAGATGTGGAACTTCTGGTCGCTGCCGAAGTGGTACTACACCGTCCCGTACGTCGGAGTCGGCAAGGTCTTCGAGATGCCGATCCTCGGCTACGGCGGCTACCTGCCCTTCGCGCTCGAAATCTTCGCCGTCTACCATTTCGCGCGGCTGATCACCCGGCGGTTCCGTCTCTTTCCGCGCGATTATGTGCGAATATAGCGACGATGGCGGCAATCAACGGAGGGAGGGGCGAGGATGGCGACAAACTGGGGCATGGTCGAGGAGGTCGTCGCGCAGGCGAGCGAGGGCGGCACGGTCGGCGTCTCGCTGATCGGGCCGGACGGCGCGACCTGGTCGCACCACGGCGACCGGAAGTTCGGCGCGGCGAGCACGGTGAAGATCCCGATCATGGTGGAGATCTTCCGGCAGATTGATGCCGGGAAGCGGTCGCTCGACGACCGGCACGTCACGTCGGAGGCGGACATGACACCGGGCAGCGGCGTGCTGCTCAATCTGCATCGGGGCCTCGAACTGACGCTCAACGACCTCGTCTATCTGATGATCTCGATCAGCGACAACATGGCGACGAATATCCTCATCCGCATGGCCGGGATGGAGGCCGTGAACCGGACGATGCGCGACCTCGGCATGAGGAACTCGCTCCTCGGCCGCGAGATGAAAGGCCGCCCGGCGAACGCCGATGAGCAGGAGAACCTCGCGACGCCGAACGATTACGCCGTGGCGATCCGCGCGATCCTCGACGGCGAGGCGGCGTCGCGCGCGTCGTGCGACGCGATGACCGGCATGCTGGAGAAGCAGCAGAATCACGGCCGCATCGCGCGCTACCTGCCGCAGCACAGCGCGATCCGCTGGGGGTCGAAGACCGGCTCGGTACCGGGCGTGACGAACGACGCCGGTTTCATCCTCGCGCCGAACGGTCGGCTGATTATCGCCGTCTACTGCGAGAATTTCCCCGACCAGCATGTCGGCGAGCAGGTAATCGGCGATATCAGCCGCGCCGCGATGGCCGCGACGGGCGTCGTTGGGCCGCTCTATACGAGTTGACAGCAAGGTCCTCGCCCGAAAATCGTTGAAACGCTGTGAAGGAGGTTTCCGGTATGACGCATCCCGGCCCGATCCAACGCCGGACACTGTTGAAGGGCGCCGCCGGTATTGGCCTCGCGGCGGCGATTGCGCCCGCCCTGCCAGTATTGGCCGACGACACGCCGCCCGGCCCGGTCGCACGATATATGGATTCGATCTGGCACAAGCCGCAGGATGGCGGCGACTTCACGATCAAGAACAGTCGTGGCCTCCAAGGTGGCAGCGTCGAGGCGTTCGTCGTCTCGCATCGTTCGTACGACCTGACGATCACGGGGCTGATGTGCATGCCCGTCGGGCAGGGCGACGGGCCGTGGCCGGTGCTGCTCATCAACCACGGGCATTTCGCCTTCAACGAGTACGACACCGGCTACGACACGCTGCGCGAGGACATTTTCTTCGCCTCGAACGGCTACGTCACCATCGCGACCGACTACCGCAACTACGCGGGTTCGGACAAGGGCGAGTATCAACTGGAACCCGGCTACACCTACGATGTGCGCAACCTGCTCGACGCGATCCGCTTCGTCGCGCCCGTGGACGCGAAACGGGTCGGCATGATGGGCCACAGCATGGGCGGCGGCATCACCCAGCAAGTCCTCGTGACGACGCAGGGGCAGATCAAAGCGGCGACGCTCTACGGCTCCGTCTCCGGCGACGAGGTGGACAACTACACCGCGCGCCACACCCGCTGGGCGACGCCCGGTGGCGGCGGCGAGGGGGACAGAGTGACCGATCAGTTCGGCCCGCCCGACCGGATCGCGGAGGCGTACCGCCGCATGTCCCCGATCAACTATCTCGACCGGATAGATTGCCCGGTCGCCATCCATCACTCCATCGCCGACCCGATTTGCCCGATTGAATGGGCGGAGAAGTTGCGCGGCGCATTCGCGGCGAAGAACATCCCGGTCGAATACCACACGTACCAGGGCCAGCCCCATTCCTTCCAGGGCGCGGGCTTCCAGGAGTACGTGCAGTCGAACCTCGTCTTCTTCGACAAATACGTCAAGAACGGGTAACGGCGGAAAAGGTAAACCACCAAGGCACGGAGGATCACCAAGAACACCAAGAAGAAAAATCCCGCTTGGTGTTCTTCGTATTCTTGGTGTCCTGGTGATTCGGCAACCGGCCCCTACGCGCCCGGATTGTCAGTGACGGGGGCGGCCTTCGGCAGCGTCACGGTGAAGGTCGTGCCGACGCCGCGCGTGCTCTCGAAGGTGATCGTGCCGCCCTGCAATTCGACGAGCCGCTTGGCGAGCGCCAGTTCAAGCCCGGTGCCGCCGCTCTGGTTTTCCGCGCCCGCTTCGGCGGCGAACGCCTGAAAGATGTTCGCCTGCTCCTCGGAGCGGATGCCGACGCCGCTGTCCACCACATCCAGCGCGATATGCGTCGCGTTGTCGTCGCGCGCCCGGAGCGTCACCACCCCGCCGGTGGGCGAAAAGCGCAGGCCGTTCATGCCCAACTTGAGGATGATCTGCACTGTCCAGCGTTCGTCCACATAGACGGCGAGATCGCTGTCCGGAACATGCACGATAACGTGCTGGCGCCGCGATGCCGCCAGCGTATCGAGGCTCACGCGCGCCTCGTCAAGCATCGCCGCCACGCTGACATTCTCGCGCCGCAGGCGCAAATTCCCGGCGTCCAGGCGGGCGAGTTCGATCATGTCGTCAATCAGGCCGAGCATCTGCTGCCCGGCGGAGACGATGTCGCCGTAGACCATCTGCCGATCCGCCGGGTCCGCCACCTCGCCCGCCGCCAGCATCTCGCCGAAGCCGACGACGGTCGTGAGCGGCGTGCGCAGCCGGTGGCTCATCGCCGTGAGGAAATGATGCTTCTGCTGCACGGACCCGATCAGGACATCGTTGAGCAGTTGCATCTCCTCGACTTTGTCTTCGAGTTGCCGCTCCCGTTCCGATGGCCCGCTTGGCGCGGTGGCCGCCGCCCGTGTGACCGAGAGCAGCAGCATCGCGTCGCCATCGCCCGTCGCGGGGATCGGCGCGAGGTCGAGATCCCACGCGGCATCGGGCGCGCTGATCCGCGCGAAACGGATGCCGCTCCGACGGATCGCGCCCCCGCTGATCGAGACATCATCAATTATCGCCAGCAGCGTCGGTTCATCGTCGAGCGGCAGGACATCGCACAGTCGCACGCCGCCGACGAGCAGCGCGCGGTACTCCGAGGCGAGGAAGGCGCGAAACGCCGAATTGGCCGCATACACCGCCGTCGTCGCGCGCTCGAAGACGACCGCGCCCATCGTCAGGCATTCGAGCACCTGCGCAACGATTTCCCCATCGTGGCCATTCTCGGATCGGGGAGCGGCGATGACGGCCCATGCTCGTCGCGGGCCTGCTGACGCTTCGATGCTTGACCTCTTCTCCATATTTCGTTTACACTCATGTACGTTCGCTTACGCGCGTAGTATACGCCATATATTGCCGTAAATGAAGGGCACGATGCCGCGAAAATCCGCTCTGGAAGCGACGATAGAGACGCCGAATAATTGGATCGGCGTCGCGCCGCCGCATGTATTCCGCAAGTGGCTGACGCTGCTGCGCGTGATGATCGTCCTCAATCTCTCGCTCGGCTTCAATTACCTCATCTGGCGCTATCTCTTCTCGATCAACATCCACGCGCTCTGGTTTGCGATCCCGATGATCCTCGCGGAGACGTACAGCATCTTCGGCAATCTCCTCTTCTGCATCACGCTCTGGAAACCGACGCAGCGCCATCCGGTGCCGCTCTCGACCTTCATCCTCGCCTTCCGCCGCGTGCATGGCCGTCTGCCAGCGGTCGGCGTCTTTATCACCGTCTACAACGAGCCGGTGGAACTCGTCCGCGCGACGGCGGAGGCGGCGATGGCGATGCGCCACCCGCCGATGATCCCCGTGACCGTCTACGTGCTCGACGACGGCGACAACGCGCGGATGGCCTCGATGGCGTGGGAGATCGGCTGCCAGTACATCACGCGCGGCGAGACGTGGCAGGGCAAGGCGCGCCACGCGAAGGCGGGCAACCTCATCAATGCCCTGTGGCAGCAATCCGGCGAGGATTTCGTGCTGATCCTCGACGCCGATCAGGTCGTTCTGCCGAATTTCCTCGAAGAGAGCATCGGCTACTTCGCCGACCCCGAAGTCGCCCTCGTGCAGACGCCGCAATATTTCGGCAATGTGCCGGAAAACGACCCCTTCTGCTCGCGCGCGGAAATTTTCTACGGCCCGATCCAGCAAGGGAAGGACGGCTGGAACGCCGCCTTCTTCTGCGGATCGAACGCGCTCCTCCGCCGCGACGCGCTCCTCCACATGGGGATGGTGAACTTCGCGGAGGAGATCGCGAAACGCGGCATCGAGTCCGCGCTGGACGGCGGCGAGGCGGTGCCGATCCGCCCCTTCGCGACGATCAGCGTGACGGAAGATATGGCGACGTGCCAACGCCTGCACGCGCTGGGCTGGAAGACCGTCTTTCACCCGAAGGTCCTGGCCGTCGGCCTCGCGCCGGACGAGTGGCGCGCCGCATTGCCGCAGAAACTGCGCTGGGCGCAGGGGACGCTCCAGGTCCTGCTCCGCGAGAACCCGCTGACCTACCGCCCGCCGCAGGGCGCCACGAGCGCGCAGGATTACCTCAACAGCATGTATCCGTCGCTTAACCTCAAATCGCGCAAAGTCGGCATGACGCTCGGGCAGCGGCTCAACTATCTGATGACGATGTGGTCCTACCTCGCCGGCCCGTTCGCCGTCATCTACCTCGCCGCGCCGCTCATTTATCTCTTCACGGGCACGCCGCCGGTGATCGCCTACACCGTGCCGTACTTCGTGCGGCTGGTCCCCTTCCTGATCGTCAACCGCGTCGTCTTCGTCATCGTCGCGCGGGGCATCAAGACCTTCCGGGGCGAGCAGCACAATGTCGCGCTCTTCCCGATCTGGATTCGCGCCCTGACGACGGCGGCGAACAACGTCCTCTTCGGCGCGAAACTCGGCTTCATGGTGACACCAAAGGAGCGCTCGGACCACAAACGGTCCCTCGCCGATCTCTGGACCGTCTGGCCGCAGTGCGCGGCGATCATCGCCACGCTGATCGCCGTCGCCTGGGGGATCGTCATGGTGCTCACCGGCGACAACCGCCGCTTCGGCATCCTCATCAACTCCTTCTGGGCGCTCTACAATGTCCTCCTCCTGAGCGCCGCGCCGTATGCCGCGCTGTGGCAGCCGCCGGAGACGACGGCGAAAGCGAGCCGGCCGCACAATGTCGAGACGGTGCGGACATTGCGCGGCGCGCCGACCGCCCGCTGAACGCTGAGCGATATTCGATGGTGGTAGCAGGCTTTCCAGCCTGCCTTTTCGTGCCGGGGAGGCAGGCTGGAAAGCCTGCTACCACCAAGAAAACGCACCTGATTTGCCGCTATCGGGGACTATTGCTGGCCCTGCAAGAACGCGACCGCATGGGTGGTCATCTCGGCGATGGATTCCCTGTTCGTGTCGAGGATGAGATGCGCGTGCGCCCGCGCGTCGGCGAGGCGCGCTTCCTGCGCGTCGTAGACCGCCTGCGGCCATTCCTCGCCCCGTCGCGCGCGGACGGCGACGAGCGGCACATCGAGGTAAATCAGCAGATCGGGTTCGGAGTGCCGCCAGAGATGGGCGATCCCGGAATGCTCCTGCGCGACGGCGTGCGCGTCGTACCCGCTACGGCGGAGCGCGCCGACCAGCGTGGATTTCCCCGACGCGCAGTGGCCGACGACCGCGATCCGCAAGGCCCGCTCCTCCCGCTCCTCGCCGCGCTCATCCATCGCGGCGCCGCTGGATGAGCGGGACATTCGCGTTCAAATGGCGCGTCACGGCTCGTTCCTCGCGCGCGGTGATCGTCAGCGCGATCACCGTCATATCGTCGTTCGGCAATCCCCGGTCGGCGGCAATCGCTGCATCGAGGAGCGTGTCCGCGAGCGTTTGCGCCCGCACCGGCCCGGCGGCGGTGGCCGACAGCGCGGCGAGCAGATCGAGCGGCGCGCCGTACCGCTCGCCGGCATGGGCGATGCCGTCCGTGAAGAGCACGACCTGCAATCCCCATGCCAGGTCGAACTGATCAATCGCCGGTCGGGCATGGCGGCGGATGCCGATTGGCCCGGAAACCGTCGGCAACAGTTCCCACACGCCATCGCGGCAGACGGCGCCCGGCACATCCGCGTTCCGCGAGACGAGGATGCTCTTCGTGCCCAGGTCGAGCGTCAGGAGATCGAGCGTCGCGGAGACGCGGCCGCCGCGATAGGCGTGCAGGTAATCGTGGACGGCGCGGGCGACCGCGCCGTCGCGCACGCCCTCCTTGATGAGCGCGACCGCCTTGGCGGTCAGTTGGAGCGAGAGCAGTTTCGCCGGGAAGCCGTGCCCCTGGCCGTCCACCAGCACGAGGGTGAAGCCGCCGTCGGGCCGCTCGACGAGTTCGACCGTGTCGCCGCTCTCGCGGGCGGCGTAATGGCTCGTCTTCGCGGCGGCGAGGTCGGCCCGCAGGAAGAGCGCCCCCGGCTCAGCGGGCGGCGGCGAGTTTTTCGCGGTCGCCGTAATTTCGGTTGTAGTAGGCGACGTATCCGGCATCCTGTTTGAGCGGCTCCCACCAATCGCGATGCTCCGCGTACCAGCGCACCGTCCGCTCCAGACCGACCGGGAACGGCAGTTCCGCCTGCCAGCCGAGCGCGCGCAGTTTCCCGCAATCGAGGGCGTAGCGCCGGTCGTGGCCCGGCCGGTCGCCGACGAATTGGAGCATGCCGTGGGGCTTGCCCAATACGTCGAGCAGGGCGCGCAGGACGTCGGGGTTCGTCCGCCCGTGCCCCAAGCCTTCGTGCTCCGCGCCAATGTTGTACGCCTCGCCGGGCGCGCCGTCGTGCAACGCGCGATCTATCCCGTCGCAATGATCGTCCACATGGAGCCAATCCCGCACCTGCATGCCATCGCCGTAGACGGGGATCGGCTTCCCATCGAGCGCGTTCGTGATCGCGACCGGCAGCAATTTTTCCGGGTACTGGTATGGCCCGTAGGTGTTCGATCCGCGCGTGATCACCGTCGCCAGCCCGTGCGTGATGTGATACGAGTTCACGACGAGGTCCGCGCCCGCCTTCGTCGCGCTGTACGGCGAGCGCGGTGCGGGCGCGTGATCCTCGCGGGAGACGCCGTCCTCGACATGCCCGTACACCTCGTCGGTGCTCACTTGCAGGTAGCGCGTCACGCCCGCCTGCCGCGCCGCTTCGAGGAGCGTCAAGGTGCCGACGACCTGCGTCTGCGCGAAGTTGCTGCCGTCCATGATCGAGCGGTCCACATGGGACTCGGCGGCGAAGTTCAGCACGCCGTCGCAGCCGCGCATCGCCTCGCGCACCGCGACGGGATCGGCGATGTCGCCGTGGACGAAGGTGAAGCGCGGGTCGGACGACACCGAGGCGAGGTTCGCCAGATTCCCGGCATAGGTCAATTTATCGAGGACGACGACCTCGTACGGTCGCCGCGCGAGCGTGCGGCGCACGAAGTTGCTGCCGATAAAGCCCGCGCCGCCCGTCACAAGCAGCCGCGTGAATGTCCGCCCCATCCGTCCCTCCCGCGCACAGCAAACGCCGATCCCATCGCGCATAGCATAACATGGCCGGAGCGGCGTTCGCGAAACCCTGAACAGATTGCCAGACACGCCATCGGCCACCGATACCCCTGAAAGTCGGTCGGTCGAGCACCGCTGTTCGGAGTGGTAGCGCGGGCTAGGAAGCCCGCGCTACCGCTGGTACGGCCCCTCGATCACCGACCGGCATTCGGGTGCATGGGTTACGACACGGGTGTTTCCACCGTCACGAAGCGCGCCAGCCCGGCCAGATCGCGATGAATAGCGACCGATGCCGACGGGAGTGTTTCGATACAGAGCGTGGCGGCGGTTTCCGCTTGCGACGGATCAATCTCGAAGGCGAACGCGCCACCCGGAACCAATCGCGCCGGAACCTGCGGGATGAGGGCGCGGTACAGCCCGAAGCCATCCCCGCCCCCACCGGCGAGCGCGCCGCGCGGCTCCGCGCGGAGATCGGCGGCGTCCGCCTGCGCATCGGTGAGATACGGGAGATTCGCGAGAATCATCTCCACCGGCGAGCCGAGCCATGCCAGCAGATCGCCGCGCACGAAGGAGACCCGTTCCGCGACATTATGCCGCCGCGCATTGCCTCGCGCGACGGCGACGGCCTCACAGGATATGTCCGAAGCGAGAATGCGCGCGCGCGGCGACAGCGACGCGAGGGCGACGGCGATCGCGCCGCTCCCCGTCCCGACATCCACGGCCCGCGCGCCCGCTGTGCGCGGGCCGAGCCAGCGCACGGCCCACTCGATGAGCAGTTCCGTCTCCGGGCGCGGCACGAGCACCGTCGCGTTGACGGCGAACGCGAGGCCCATGAATTCCTTCGTGCCCATGAGATACGCGACCGGCTCGCCGCGCAGCCTCCGCGCGATCAGCGCGTCGAATGCGGCGGGAATGTCCGGCGGCGCGTCGTCGCGCAGGCGCGCGTAGAGCGCCGCCCGATCGAGGCCGAGCAGCAAGCCGAGCAGGAGCGCGGCGTCGAGTTCGGGCGTCTCGATCCCGCCGCCACGCAAGGCGGCGGCGCCGCGCGCCATCAGATCGCGCAGGCAGGGTGCGGCCACATCAGTCGGCGGCGAGGCCCGCCGCCGCGAGCCGGTCCGCCTGATCCGCCGCGCGCAACTCGGCGATCAGCGGCTCGATGTCCCCATTCAGCACGCCGGGCAAGTTGGAGCGGTTCATGCCGATCCGGTGATCGGTGACGCGATCCTGCGGGAAGTTGTAGGTGCGGATTTTCTCGCTCCGGTCGCCGGTGCCGATCTGCGATTTGCGCTCGGCGGAGAGCGCCTGCTGCTGCTTCTGGAGTTCCATGTCGTACAGCCGGGCGCGGAGCACGGCGAGCGCTTTGTTCCGATTCTTCAACTGGCTCTTCTCGTCCTGGCAGGTGACGACCAGCCCCGTCGGCAGGTGCGTGATGCGCACTGCGCTGTCGGTCGTGTTGACGCTCTGCCCGCCGTGGCCGGACGAGCGGTAGACATCAATCTTCAAATCGGCGTCGTTGATCTGCACGTCCACGTCCTCGACCTCCGGCATGACGATCACCGTCGCCGTCGAGGTGTGGATGCGGCCGCCCGATTCGGTCGCCGGGACGCGCTGGACGCGATGGACGCCGCTCTCCCAGCGCAGATGCGCGAACGCGCCCTTGCCGTGCACCTCGAAGACGACTTCCTTCATGCCGCCGATGCCCGTCTCGTTGAGGTCAATCAATTCGACCTGCCACCGCTGCCGCTCGGCGTACTTCGTGTACATGCGGTAGAGTTCCGCCGCGAAGAGCGCGGCCTCCTCGCCGCCCGTGCCCGCGCGAATTTCGACGATCACATCCCGCTCGTCGTTCGGGTCGCGCGGGACGAGCATCCGGCGGATCGCCGCCATCTGCTCGTCGCGCTCGCGGGTCAGGCTTTCCAGTTCTTCGCGAGCGAGCGCGGCCATCTCCGGGTCGCGCTCCTCATACGCCATGTCGGTCGTCGCGCCGATTTCGTCGTTCAGGTCGCGCAGCCGCCGGTATGCGGCGACCGTATCTTCGATCTCCGCCCGCTCGCGGCCGAGTGCCGACAAGCGAAGGTGGTCGGTGACGACATCCGGCCGGCCCATTTCCTCTTCAATCGCGAGATAACGCCGCTCGATGTCGGCGAGGGTATCGAACATCTGCATGGTGATTCACTCCTCCAGTACATGGAACAATCGGGCGCGCGGAATCCTTCCCCGGTCGCTACCCGTGCGCGGGGATGTCGCGCCAACTGTTCCGGATTGTGCGAATCACCTTCATCGCGCCTGCTCTCCGTTTCGGAGCGGAAACCGCTCCAGCACAGTATACCGCGGTCCGCCCGCGCCGAGCACGCTGCGAATCAGCGCGACGCTTTGCACCGGCCACGCGGCGGGCGGGACCGAGACCGGGCGGGAGAGTGCGGCGACGATGGCGGCCATCCCCGGTGCATCGCGGTGCAGCCGCTCCACCCGCCCGAGCGTCAGGTGCGGCCGGAATGGCTTGCGATCCGCGACGACGCCCTCGACCGTGCGGACCGCCTCCGCGACCGACTGCTGCAACGCCATCAGCCGATCATCCCCGCCGCGCAGGCCGAGCCAGAGGACGCGCGGCGCCTCCGCCGAGGGGAACGCGCCCACCGCATCGGCGCGCAAGAAGAGCGCGTTGTGCATGGCGACAGCCGGCGCGACGGTGCCCGTCAGCGACGGGATATGCGCGGACATGACATTGCCGAGGAACTGCAATGTCAAGTGCACCTGTTCCGGCCGCACCCAACGCACCGGCAGCGGATCGCCCCGCCGCCGGAGCGTCTGCTGCACCGCCGCCACCGCCCGCTGCACCGCCTCGTTCGTTTCGAGCGCGATGAACAACCGCTGGAAACGAGGACTGAGGATCGGGGAAGGACTGAGGACTGAGGACTGAGGACTGAGAAGGTCATCACCCGGCTCCCGTTGCATTGCATCCGCCTTTACGCTTCGTACTCCGCTGCTGATTATCGCACCGGGCACCCGTGATACACTTCCCCCAACGTGATTCCGCGCTACGTTGGCGCGAAGGAGGAGAGGGCCGCTCAGTCCTCAGTCCTCAGTCGTTAGTCCTTCCCATTGTCCTTTTGCGACGAAGGAGCGTTTCTATGGCACAAGGATTTCGCGGCGTCTTCACGATCCCGGTCACACCGTTCGACCGGCACGGCAACCTCGACGAGGATTCGCTGAAGAATGAGGTGGATTGGTGCGTGCGCGCGGGCGCGCACGGCATCGTCGCGCCCGTCAACGCGAGCGAGTCGCCGACGCTGCTCGATGACGAGCGCAAACGCGTCACGCGGCTCGTCGTGGAGACGACCGCGAAGCGCGTCCCGGTCGTGATCGGCGTCTCCGGCGTCAGCACGCAGGCATCGGTGATGTACACGAAATACGCCCGGCAGGTCGGTGCGGACGCGGTGATCGCCATGCCGCCATACGGCGTCCGCCTCGCCGACCCGGAATCCGTCTTCGCCTTCTATCAGGCGGTCGCGGACGCGGCGGACGATCTGCCCGTCTTCATCCAGAATTGGGGCGGCCCCGCCGGTACGCAGATGACCGCGCACCAGATGACGCGCCTGATGACGGAGATTGACAACGTCTCGTATCTCAAGGAGGAGACGGCGAACGCGGGCCACCTGATGACGACCGTCCTTGCGACGGCGGGCGACGCCTGCGCGGGGATCATGGGCGGCATCGGCGGGCGCTACCTGATGGACGAGTTCCGGCGCGGCGCATGCGGCACGATGCCCGCCTGCCAGACGACGGACATCCACGTGAACATTTGGAACGCACTCGAAGCGGGCAACCTCGATAAGGCCCGCCGCACCTTCTACCGCCTCCTGCCCCTCCTCAACATGGAGGCGGCGTTCGGGCCGGTCATCTACAAGGAAGTCCTCAAGCGGCGCGGCGTGATCGCCAACACGACCCTCCGTTCCCGCCGCGACTCCGGCCTCGACGAGTACGACCACAAGGAACTAGACGAAATCCTGCGCGACGTGTCCGATCTCTTCAGCATTTGACCTCTCCCTCGGCCCCTCCCCGCGAGGGAGGGATGACTCTTCGCAGCATCGGGGTATTCCACAGAAGGTCCCGATCTGTCAGAGGCCCGCCCCCCTCCCTCGCGGGGAGGGGCCGGGGGAGAGGTTCTTTCATTCCCCTTCCCTTTAGGGAGGGGGTCAGGGAGTAGGAAAATGGCGATCACACCACCCAATCTCGGTGGCGGCTGGCTTGGGAAGTACGGCAGGGGGCGCACGGTCTCGCGCGCCTTCCTGATGGGCGAGGGGTTCACGAGCGACGACATGGACGGGCGACCGATCATCGGCATCTGCAACTCGTGGAGCGAACTGAACAACTGCAACTACCACCTGCGCGATGTCGCGGAGGCGGTGAAGCGCGGCGTCTGGCAGGCGGGTGGGCTGCCGCTCGAATTCCCCGTCATCTCGCTCGGCGAGACCTTCATGGCGCCGACGACGATGATGTTCCGCAATCTGATGGCGATGGATGTCGAGGAGATGATCCGCGCGCAGCCGCTCGACGGCGTCGTGCTGCTCTCGTCGTGCGACAAGACGACGCCCGCGATGGTGATGGGCGCGGCGAGCGCGAACCTCCCGGCGATCCTCGTCACGGGCGGGCCGTCGCTCTCCGGGCGCTATCGCGGGCGCGATGTCGGCACGACGGACTACACGAAGATGGACGCCGAACTGCGCGCCGGGTTGGTCACCGACGAGGATATGATGGAGTTCGAGGCGGGCTACAAGCGGAGCGTCGGCCACTGCGAGGTGATGGGCACCGCGAGCACGATGACGAGCCTCGCCGAGGCGATGGGCCTCTGCCTGACCGGCTCCGCGAACATCCCGGCGGTGGACGCGCGCCGCTACCGCACGGCGGAGGCGTCCGGGCGGCAGATCATCGAACTCGTCAAGCGCGGCATCAAGCCGTCGGACATCATTACGCGCGAGTCGCTGGAAAACGCGATCCGCGTCAGCATGGCGATCGGCGGCAGCACGAATGCCGTCATCCATCTCGTCGCCTACGCGGGGCGGCTCGGCATTGACCTGCCGCTCTCCCTCTTCGACCACATCAGCCGGACGACGCCCTTCATCGTCAACGTCAAGCCCTCCGGCGAGTTCATGATGAACGAGGTCTTCGAGGCGGGCGGCGTGCCCGCCGTGATGAAGGAGATCGAATCGCTCCTGCACCACGACTGCCTCACCGTGACGACGAAGACGATCGGCGAAAACCTCGCCAACGTCTCCGGCTCGCGCGACCACGACGTGATCCGCCCGCTCGCCAATCCGCTGAACAACGAGGGCGGCACGGCGATCCTGCACGGCAACCTCGCCCCGTTCGGCGCGGTGATCAAGCAGACGGCGGCTTCGGCGCATTTGCTCGTCCATCGCGGCCCGGCGGTCGTCTTCGACTCGAACGATGCCCTGCACGCCGCCTTGCACGACGATAATTACGACATGGACCCGAACGCGGTGATTATTCAGCGGTACCAAGGCCCGCTCGGCTACCCCGGCATGCCGGAGACGGGCGGCGGCGTCGCGGTGCCGAACAAACTGATCCGGCGCGGCATCCGCGACATCGTGCGGATCACCGACGCGCGGATGAGCGGCACGGCGTTCGGCACGACCGTCCTGCACGTCTCGCCCGAAGCGGCGGCGGGCGGGCCGCTCGCGGCGGTGCGCGACGGCGACATCATCGAACTGAATGTGCCCGAGCGGACGCTCAACGTGCGCATTTCCGACGAAGAAATGAACGAGCGGATGAAGGGGTGGCAAAGCCCGGTGCCGACGAATGTGCGCGGCTACCACTGGCTCTACCTGAACCACGTCCTCCAGGCGCACGAGGGGTGCGATTTCGATTTCGCCCGCGCCAACGGCCGGGCGGTGGATGACCTTTCGCGCGGCGATGGCGTCCCGCCGACGGAGACCGAGAGCCGCGCGGCGGATTGAACCTAACCCCCGGCCCCATCCCCCGAGGGAGGGGAGCGAGCCGCTGCAAGACCGAGGCGTTCGTGGCTATCTCCCGGTGTCGACACGAGTCACCCCTTTCTCGCAGGACGGGGCCGGGGGTTAGGTAAAAATGGGGGTAGGAACATGCTCAATGTCGCGGTAATCGGCGCAGGCAGGCGCGGGCTTGCGCACACGGAGGCGGTCGCGGACCTCGAAGAGGAGGCGCGCATCGTCGGCATCGCCGACGTGGATGAAGGACGCGCGCGCGCATTG
>JAICIL010000027.1 GCA_025924435.1 Chloroflexia bacterium
CCTCGCAGACGAAACTCGCGATCTGCGCCTGGAAGACTTGCGACGTGCCGCCGTGATCCTCCAGATAGAAGGAGGGCCAGCCCGCGCCGGTGAAGGAGTTGCCGCCCGCGCCGCCGAAGTGGATGCCGACGGGCAGATTGTTCCGCTCCGCCGCCTCGTAGATCTTCCAGAAGCGCCGCTTGCCGAGCGGCTCGCGCGAGCGGATCAGCATCAGCACCTGCACGAAGCGCGGGTCGCGCGCCGCCCGGTCAATCTCCGCCGCCGCCAGGTCGCCGTCCTCGTAGGGGATGACGATCGAGCCTTTGAGGCGCGGTTCGGGATCGAGCCATTCCGCGACCTGCCACTCGTTGACGGCGCGGGCGAGCGCGGCGGTGTACTCCACATACGGCCCCTGGATGCCGACGAGCGGATTGCAGACGCCGTACTGCATATCCCACGCATCGAGCAGTTGCTCTCGGAGGAAGGGGAGATCGGCGCCGGGTGGGCGACCGGAGGGGGGCCAGGCGTCGGTGCGCGCGGCATTCGGGCTCATGCGCGGGTAGGTCGCGCCAGTGTAGGTGCGCATGCCGAATTGCGCGTGATAGCGGCGCCACCGCTCCGGCAGGTACGGATACAAGTCCTTGTCGGAGGCGACAGCATTGTGGATGTCGCCATCCACGACCTGCGCCTTGGTCCGCTTTCGCGTCGTCTCTCGCGTCAGGGTCTGCGCCACGGCGTGCCTCCTTCTCGCTCCACGTCTCGGGGCGATTATCGCACGATTCACCCCTCACCCCCAACCCCTCTCCCTCACGGGGCGAGGGAAGCCGTAATGAATTATTCCCCCTCTCCGCCTGACGGAGAGGGGGCGGGGAGTGAGGCTTTTACGTCTGGAATGTCACCGTCGCGAGGATCGCTTGAATGTCGTTGTAGTTGGGCATCGGGTTGGCATCGGCGAGCGCGATGAAGGAGTAGATCTTATCTTTATGGATCGTGACGACGATGATGCTCGACACGGGCGAGTTGTCCTGGCGGGTGCCGGCGATGCGGTACGCCTTGGCCGGTTCGCCGCCGATCTTCGTGTCGAGCGCCGCCTCATCCGTGACGCTGCCACTCACGAGTTTGTGTGCCGCGTCCACGTATCCCGCGAGCACGTCGTCGAGGCCGACGGGCGGGCTGGACTGGTCGTCAATCTGCACGACGAGTTGCTGCGACGGCCCGGGGCCGAGGAGCGTGGCGCGTTGCGGCCCGCTGGTCACGGGCGTCTGATCCAGATGCCAGGCGCTCGGGTAACTGATGGCGACGAGACCCTTGAGGACAACAATCGGCTGGTTGGTCCCGGTCGCCCCGCTCGATGCCGCCGGTGGCGCCGCGGTCGCGCCGTTCGGATAGCGCCAGGTGAAGTAATGCTGGCCGATGTTGCCCATCTCGACCTTGAAGGCGTCCGGGTTGCTCGGCGTGTAGGTGAGCGCGCGCCGCTCGAAGACCTGCACCATCACGTCCTTCGATGCGCCGCCGACCTTCACCGTCGCGCGGAACGGCTCCGAGATCGCGTAGCCGATCGTCGGCAGGCCCGCCTTCGCGCGGTAGTCCGCGAAGGCGGCGGCGACGTTGTGCTGCGTCGGGCCGTCGTACGCGCCCATCTGCATGCCCGGGTCCGAGGCGGCATCGGTCGTGCCGACGCCGCCATCCGGCCCGATCATCGTATTCACCGGCGCGCCGGGCTTGTTCGTCGCGGCCCGGAGGAGGGACGCACCCTTGCCCGCCAGCCCGGCATAGGTCGGGGCCGGATTGTCCGCGTCGCCCGCGATGGAGATATTCGGCGGCGCTTGATTCTGGAAGGAATTATCGCCGGTCTGGATGCGGCCCGTGACGATCTCGGTGGCGAGGAGGCCGTTCGTCACCGCGCCGTTGGTCAGTTCCATCCGCCCCTTGTCGAAATACTGGACGAGGCGCTGGCCGCCGCTCGCCTCCGTATACGGCTCCTGCTGGCCCTCTTTCGCGGTCTCGAGCGGCCCCCAAAAGTTCGGCGTCACCGCCTCGCCCGCCTGCCACTGCGCCTGGAACGCGGGGTCGGCGAATTTGGATGCCGCCTGCGCCCCGGTGCTGGCCGTCGCGAGCGCGACGGCCAGCACCGCCACGAAAATCACCCGGCTCCGATGCATGATCCCCCTCTTTCCCACTCCATGCCGATCCGCCGCAACCGGCGTGACAATACCGGAATCGCCGCTCGCTGTCGAGAAGGCGATGGCAGGCTTCGGCCTGCCATCACGAAGAAAATGAGAGCGTATCCGGGTATCGCGCTTACCGCTTGACGGTCTTCGCGATGTCGTGGACGGCGTTCTTGACCGTGCCGACGACCTGCTGCGTCTTGCCCTTCGCCGCGTCGGTCTCGCCCTCGGCCACGAGATCGGGGTCGTTCGTGTCTTTCCCCAGGTCCTGCTTCAGTTTTCCCTTCAACTCGTTGCCCATGCCCTTCAGTTTGTCTCCACCGCCGCTCATGTCGTTCTCCCTTCTTCCATACGCGACAACAGGAATACACTGTGGGAGAGCAAGGCACATCGCGTGCCATGATGGATGAGGACGCCGTCGCCGTCATTCACGACTGGAGACAGGGGAAGCGCGTGTATCGGCGGATGGAGACGCTTCGGGCGCACACGCACCGCGCGTCGGCGCGCATGCCGGGACGGATACTGCCCCGCCTCATCCCGGCGGTTGGTATGGCGATGGCGCTCGTCGCCGGTGGTCTCTGGTCCGGCACGATCCGGCACGACCCGTCGCCCGCCTTCCTCGCCCGCTGGGGATACGACCTCGACATGCTCCGCGCCGGGCGGCTGCACACGCTCGCCACGATGGCGCTCTTCCCGACGGCGCACGGCGACTGGCTGCCGATGCTCGCGCAAACCGCCTCGCTCGTCGCGCTCGCCGGGTGGTGCGCGGGGCCGTGGCGGGCGGTCGCCGCGTTCTGGCTGCCGAACATCGCCGGGACGGCGCTCGTCTCGCTCTGCGTCGTCTGGCCGCTCGACGCGCGGGGCTACCGCTTCGCGCATGGCTGGGCGACGGAGCCGGATTCCGGCGCGTCCGTCGGCATTTATGGCGCGCTCGGCTTTCTGCTCGCCCGCCTGCCGCGCCCGCTGCGGTGGGTCGCCGTCGGCGGCATGGCCGCCTGGCTCGTCCTCGATAGTGTCCGCGAGCGGCACGTCTGGAACATCGAGCACCTCGGCGGCTACGCGCTCGGTGTGCCACTGGGAACGTACGCCGAGTCCCGTGAAAAACGGGCCGGGTTGAAATGTTCCTTTGCAGGTCGCGCGCATCGGCGCTGAACGCGCGCCCTTCGCCACTCTCTCACCGTGTTCTCATTTTCGTCGCCGCCTCCTCTCAGACGCGCGGCCCATCATGGTGATGTACTGGGAATGGCCCGGCACTCAATCCGGATTGGCCCGCTCAACCGTCCATCCGGGCCACGCACGATCAGGAGGTCCCCGATGTTCCCACGTCTCGGTATCGCGAAGCGAATCGCGTCCATCGGTCGCCCGGTGCGACGTCGCCTCATTGTCGCCGGGGCGGGTCTCGCCCTACTCCTCGGCCTCCTGCTCGTCCCCGCCGTGAACGCGGGCGCGCAAAGCGTCTATCCGCCGAATACGGTCATCTCCACGTACTTCGATGCGCGCTACGGCGAGGTCTCGGTCGTCACCGACGCGAGCGGGAACCTGATTGATGTCAACGCCGTGACCGGCCAGCGTATCTTCCCGATCTATCCCGACTATGCGTCGCCGTATAGCGGTGCGTATCCGGCGTATACTGGTGGGTATCTCACGCCCGCCTATGCCAGTGCGAACTATTATGCCTACCTGAACGGGTGAGTCGCGGTCGTCAGTTGAGCCGCAACGGTGGTGCGGATAGTGCGCGGGCGAGTTCGCTTCGCGGACGACAATTTGGAGTGATGAAGAGATGGATGACGCGGGTATGGACAACGACGATCTCCCGGTGGGGCGCATCCTTGGCCGGAGGGAGGCCATCGCCCTGTTCGGCATCTCCGCCGCCGCGCTGCTCGTCGCGTGCTCGGGAGGCGGCGGGGGCGCCGCGACGCCACCGAGCGACGTCACGGCGACTGCAGGCGGCTCGGTGACGCCGACGGGCGCGACCGCGGCCAATCCGACGACCGCCGCCTCGGCGGTGGCGGCGGTTGGCACGGCGGGGGCGGAGAGTGCGGCGGGGTGCGTCGTGCGCCCGGAGATGACGGTCGGGCCCTATTTCGTTGACGAGAAACTCAACCGCTCGGACATCCGCTCCGATCCCTCGGACGGCTCGGTGCGGCCCGGCGTCCCGCTCGCGCTGACGTTCAATGTCCTCTCCGTCGGCGCGAACGGCTGCACGCCGCTCGCGGGCGCGACGGTGGACGTCTGGCACTGCGACGCGCTGGGCGTCTACTCGGATGTGACGGACACGGCCATCGGCTTCAACACCTTGGGGAAGAAGTTCCTGCGCGGCTATCAGACCACGGACGCGGGCGGGGCCGCGACCTTCACGACCATCTATCCGGGCTGGTATCGGGGGCGCGCCGTCCATATCCACTTCAAGATTCGCACGACCACACCGGCGAATCAGGCGTATGAGTTCACCTCGCAACTCTTCGTCGACGACGCCCTGAGCGACCAGATATACGCCCAGGCGCCCTACACCGGCCACACCGGGAAGCGCGACACGACGAACGCCGCCGACGGCATCTATCGGAATGGCGGCGACCAGATGCTGCTCGCCCCCACGAAGAGCGATCAGGGGTACGCGGCGACATTCGCCGTCGGGCTGGACCTCTCGAACGCCAGCGTCGGGCAGCCGGACACAAACGGTGGTCCCGGCGCCCCCGGCCCCGGTGGTGGCCCGCCGCCGGGTGGCCCGCGGCCCGGCAGCCCCGGAGCGCCGCCCGGCGGCCGCGCGACGGCCACACCGACCGGATGACGGACTGGCGGATCGCTTCGCTTGTCGGAAGATCGCGGCGGTCGGAGCGACGGTCGCCGCGATTCTCATCCACTTCTCATGATCTTCTCATCTTCGCCTCGTATCATCGCCGCCATCGCTCGCATACGCGAATGGAGAAAGACGATGAGGCAACGCGGTATCCGATGGCTCCTTCCGGTCATTATCACGCTGCTCGCCGTCGCGGACGGCGTGCTCCATCTCCGCCTGATCTACGTGCTCTTTCGTGGGCGGCTGTGGGGATCCCCCTCCTTCGGAGGGCGACCGCCCGGCGCACCGCCGGGCGGGGGCGGCCCACCGCCGGGTGCGCCTCGCGGCGGGCCGCCGCGCCCAATCCCCTTCATCTCGCTGCCGCTCAACGAGTTGTTCCTGCTCAACTGCATCGGCTTCATCGTCCTCGCCTTGCTGCTCTGGTTCGTCCTCCGCCGGTTCGGTGGCTGGGTGTGGGCGGTGGACATCGTGTTGATCGGCTTCACGGCCCTCTCGATCATCGGCTGGGTGCGCATCGGCAAGCCGAACCCGATGGGATACGGCCACCTCGCGAAGGGGCTGGAGATCGCGCTGATTGTTGCCCTTGTCGCGCATCTCGCGGTATTCCTCGCACAACGAAGCGCGGGCGTCGCTACCCGCAGACGCACTGCCTCATGAGGCCCGTAGGCAACGCACGGCGGGATTGCGATACTACCCGCGTATTTCGCCGTGCGCTCGTTCTGTCTATTGCCTACTGTCTGCTCAATGGGAGGGATCATGGAAGGATTCACCGGCATCGGGCATGTCGCGATCCGGGCGCGGGACCTCGACCCGATGCTCGATTTCTACACGAAGACCCTCGGCTTCGCGGAGATGTTCCGCCTCCACCAGGACAACGGCGACCTGATGCTCGTCTACGTCCGTGTGACCGACACGCAGTATCTCGAGTTCTTCCCGAATGGCACCGGCGACGGCCCCGCGCCGCGCGAGGCGGTCGGCCTCAACCACGTCTGCCTGACGGTGGACGATCTCGACCGCGTCGTCGCGCAACTGACCGAGCGCGGCGTGCCACTCACCCGCTCCCTGATCACCGGCAAGGACGGCAATCGCCAGGCCTGGATCGAGGACCCGGACGGAAACCGGCTCGAACTGATGGAGATGTCCCCCGCCTCCAAACAAGCCGAAGCCCTCGCCCGCCTGCGGAACGGATAGAAACCGGGGAGAACCGCGAAGACGCAAAGACGCAGAGGACGCAAAGGAAAAAGAAGAAACAGGAAGAGGGACGATAGGGAATCGCAATCCGGTCTTCTCTCTTCCTCTTTGCACTCTTTGCGTCCTCTGCGTCTTTGCGGTTCTCCCCGGCTTCTACGCGTAGTAGTCCGGGGATTTTTTCAGGGTTTTCCACTGCTCGGGGTCGTGGCCGTGGATGATGAGGGTGACGCCTTCGCGGGCGGCGAGGTCCATCAATTTGCGCGTGCTGGCGCGGGTGTTCGCCTCGTCCATGTCGGCGGGGCCGATGGCGCGCGTCTCCGGGTCGCGCTGATCCATGCGCGGGATGGCGTCAATCGCCAGGAGCACCGGGCCGGTCTCCGGCAGGCGAACGAGGACGGATTGATGCCCCGGCTTGTGGCCGGTCGTCTCAATCAGTTCGATGCCGGGCAGCAGTTCGGTGTCGCCATCCACGGTGCGGTAGTGGAGGCCGGGCGCATCCCAATGTTTGCGCGTCGCCTGGAATCGCTCCAGTTGCCGTGCCGCCTCCAGATGCTCCTCCTGGATGACGATTTCCGCGTCCGGGAACTCGTCGTGGCCGCCGGCATGGTCGCCGTCGAGATGTGTGGCGATCAGGTAGCGGATGTCCTTCGGGGCGAGGCCGAGCGCCGCCAGTTGGTTGACGACGTAGTCCGCCTCGTCAATCTTCGTCCCCGGCTCGCTCCGCTGCGTGTACGCGCCGATCATCTCCTTGCCGAAGCCGGTGTCCACGAGGACATTCGTGCCGTCGTCGGTCTGAATCAGGTAGCCGGGATAGGGAGTCCCGTTCGCCGAGTTGACGCCATAGACGAAGAGATACAGTCGCATGGATGACTCCTTTGCGCGTTCGGAGTTCGATGAACGTCTTTCTGCGAACTGCGAACTCCGAACTTCCCTACGGATGATCGGTCGTTTTTCGCGCCCGCAGTTGGGCGATGGCGGCGAGTTGCTCCTTGCCCTGATCGGCCAGCGCCGCCTGCCACGACGGGACATGCGGGCGCAGCGTGTCGAGGATCGTTTCGGTGATAGCGAGGTTGCGGAACCATTTCTTGTCCGCCGGGACGATGTACCACGGCGCGTCCGTCGTGCTGCACCGGCTCAAGGCATCCTCATACGCCGCCTGATAATCGTCCCACTTCTCGCGCTCGATCCAGTCGCCGGGCGAGAGTTTCCACGCTTTGACCGGGTCTTTCTCCCGCGCGAGGAGCCGCGCGCGCTGCTCGTCCTTGCTGATATGCAGGAAGAATTTGAGGATGATCGTCCCGTTCTCCGCCAGCAATCGCTCGAAGTTGTTGATCGCCTCGTACCGCCGCTTCCAGACCGCTTTCGGGGCGAGATCGTGGACGCGCACGACGAGCACATCCTCGTAGTGCGAGCGGTTGAAGATGCCGATCATCCCCTTCGCGGGCGCGCACGGATGGACGCGCCAGAGGAAATCGTGCGCGAGGTCGGCGGGCGTCGGCTCCTTGAAGGTGGCGACGTTGCAGCCCTGCGGGTTGATCGGCGCCATGACGTGCCGGATCGTGCCGTCCTTGCCGCTCGTGTCCATCCCTTGCAGGACGATCAGCACGCTCTGCCGCGCCGCGCCGTAGAGCAATTCCTGCATCTCCGCGAACTCCTCCCCAAGCGCCCGCGTCCGCGCCTCCGCCGCCTCGCGCGTCGTCCCCTTTGTATCGGCGGGGTCGTGGTCGCGCAGGCGCACCCTCGTCCGGGGCGGGACGCGGGCCGCCAGTGCATCGTCGTGCGCCATATCGGGGCTTGCCTCCTTTCCGCTTCATGCTCGCGGCGCAGTATAGCGCACAATGGTGGTACCCTAACCCCCACTGCCCAGAGGGCGCCCCCCTTCCCTCCGAGGGAAGGGGGAGCGAGCCGCCGCGAGATCGGGGCGTTTGGGGCAAGGCATGGGATTGGAACTGAGTCACCCCGTCCCGTTCCGGGAGGGGGCGGGGGGTGGGTTCTTTGGCCGACACAACCGTCCACATCCGCACCGACGCGCCGATTGGCACGATTTCGCCCCGCCTCTACGGGCATTTCGCGGAGCATCTGGGCCGCTGCTGCTACGATGGTCTCTGGGTCGGCACGGATGCCGGGGGCGTCCCGCACGAGGCGGGGTTCCGGACGGATGTGCGCGATGCCTTGCGCGCGCTGCCCGTGCCGCTCCTGCGCTGGCCGGGCGGCTGCTATGCCGATCACTACCACTGGCGGGACGGCATCGGGCCGCCGGAGAGGCGACCCCGGCGGCTCGGCATGTCGTGCGGCCTGACGGTGGAAGACGACAACACACTCGGCACGCATGAGTTTCTCCGGCTCTGCGCGCTGATCGGCGCGGAGCCGTATCTCGCGGGCAATGTCGGCACCGGCACGCCGCAGGAGTTGTGCGACTGGCTGGAATACTGCAACAGCCCGCTCGACACGACGCTGACGCGCGAGCGCGCCGCGAACGGCGCCCCCGCGCCCTTCGGCGTGCGGCTCTGGGGCGTCGGCAACGAGAACTGGGGCTGCGGCGGCAACTACGACGCCGAAACCTACGCGCGCGAGTACCGGCGGTACGCGACGATGCTCCGGCATGTGGATCCGGCAGCGGAATTGGTCGCTTGTGGCCTCGAAGACGAGTGGAACGGCGCGCTGCTCGACACGCTCGGCAACCGGCTCGACCTCGTGGATCATCTCTCCATCCACGATTACTGGTCGGCGGGCGGGCCGGAACTCGATTTCACGGAGGACGACTACTACACCCTGCTCGCGCAGGCGGACGCGACGGAGGCGTTCATCCGGCGGACGGCGGCGAGTATCGCCCGCGCGACGGGCGGGCAGCGACGAATCGGTATCGCGCTCGACGAGTGGGGCATCTGGCATCCCGAGGCGCGCCGCAACGGCTGGGGCGGCATCCCCGGCCGCCGCCCGATCACCTACGAGCAGGCGGGGACGCTGCGCGACGCGCTGGCGGCGGCGATCGCGCTGGAGGGCTTCCACCGGCAGTGCAATATCCTCTCGATGGCGAACCTCGCCCAGATCGTCAATGTCCTCCACGCCCCGGTGATGACCGAGCCGGGCGGCGGGCGGATGTGGACGACGCCGACTTATCACGCCCTCCGCCTGCATGCCCCGCACATCGGCGCGACTGCGCTCCCGGTGGCGTGCGACGGGGGAGCGACCGTGCCGGGCGGCGCGCCCGCCGTCAGCGGCACGGCCTCGACGGACAGGCAGGGCGTCGCGGTGACGCTCGTCAACCGGCATCTCGCGGAAGCCGCTACGGTTATTGTCCGTGGTGCGATGGACACGGCGACGGCGCGGGGACAGGTTCTGACCGGCGATCCCCGCGACCAGAACAGCGCCGACGATCCGAACCGTGTCGCCCCCATGCCGCTCGCGGTCAATCGTGACGCGGACAAGGGTTGGCGCGTCACGCTCCCGCCGCACTCGCTCGCCACGGTGCAATTGCGGTAAATGAGTTGCCCGCGTTCATCGTCAGGCGGTATCGTGTCGCGGGGAGCCTAACCCCCCGGCCCCCTTCCGTCACTCCGGCGTGGGAAGGGGGAGCGAGCCTCGATTTGACCGAGGCATCGGGGAAAGCCGCGACATTAAGACTGAGTCACCCCCTCCTCGCGGGAGGGGGCCGGGGGGTAGGTTCTTGACCAAGCGCGATTTCCTGAAAGTAACCGACCTGTCTCGCGACGAGGCGTATGTGGTCTTCGACCTGGCGGCGCGGCTGAAGGCGGCGCCGAAGGGGAGCCATACGCATGTGCTCGCCGGGCGGGCGGTCGCGACGATCCTGGAGAAGCCGAGCCTGCGCACGCACGGCTCGTTCGAGGTCGGCATCGCGCAACTCGGCGCGCACCCGCTGACGCTCGGGACGACGGAGATCGCCCTCGGCACGCGCGAGCCGATCCGCGACGCCGCGCGCGTCCTCGAACGATACTGCGACGCCATCGCCTACCGCACCTTCACGACCGAGCGCCTGCTGGAGATGGCGACCGCCGCCGTCCCCGTCATCAACGCGCTGACGGACGACGCCCATCCCGTCCAGATCCTCGCGGACATCTTCACGGTCGAGGAGATTTTCGGGCACGGGAGCATCGCGGGGAAGCGGATCGCCTACATCGGCAACGGCGCGTCGAACACCGCCCGCTCGTGGCTGGAAGGGGCGCGGCTCTTCGGCTACCACCTCATCATCTCCTCACCGGACGAATTCCAGCCGCCGCAAGAAGAGATCGCCGCCGCCGGGGATGCCGTCTCGTTCCAGAACCCGCTCCGCGCCGCCGCGAACGCCGACGTCATCTACACCGATGTCTGGACGAGCATGGGGCAGGAGACGAGCGTCGAGCGGCACCGCGCCGTCTTCTCCGACTGGACGGTGGACACGAATGTCGTCGCCGTCGCGCCGCCGCACGCGGTCGTGCTGCACTGCCTCCCGGCGCACCGGGGCGAGGAGATCAGCGACGAAGTGATCGAGGGGCCGCGCTCGCGCGTCTGGGAGCAGGCCGAGAACCGCCTGCACGTCCAGAAAGCCCTGCTCTGCTTCCTGCTCGGCGTCGGCGATCGCGTGCCCTGATTCGCGTTCCAAAGAGGGTCGCACGAGGGGAGCGACGGCGCTGTCTCTCCCATATGCTCGTGCTATTGTGCATTCTATCACAACCTGTGTGAGAGACAAGAACAGGAACCGCCAAGGACGCCAAGAGAGAGCGAGAGAAAAAAGAAGAAACCTTCTGCGTATCTCCTTGGCGTCCTTGGCGTCCTTGGCGGTTCAAATACGGTCACCCTATTTGGCAGGGGTTCGGGCGACGATGTACACTGCGGGGAATTGGTTGCATGCATCCCCCGGCGCACCCGGCACCCGCGGTGGCCCGTTGTTGCGGGGGTAATTGGGGAAGGGATGGGCGCGATGGCGGAGACCGTCACACGGACGAATGAACCACCGATGGACCTGCTCGGGCAGACGGGGCAGGCGGCCCGCAGCGTTGATGTTGACTACTTCAACTACGATCCGAACGACACGCGGATTTCCTTCGCCGGCGGCCTGCCGGACCCGGCGTCGCTGCCGACCGACGATGTGGCGCACGCGACGGTGAAGGCGCTCGCGGAGCACGGCACAACCGCCCTCCAGTACGGCCGCGTCGGCGGTTACCGCCCGCTCGTGGACTTCCTGCGCGCCAAATTGAAGCGCACGCAGATGATGGAGATCCCGGAGGACGGCATCCTGCTCACCGCCGGTTCGATGCAGGCGCTCACCTTCGTCGTCAGCCTGCTCGTGGATCGCGGCGACACGATCATCAGCGAGGACCCGGTCTGGCCGGGTGGCGTCGGCCTCTTCAACACGGTCGGCGCGAAGGTCGTCACCGTGCCGCTGGACGAGCAGGGCATGCGGGTGGACGTGCTGGAGGAGCGGCTGGCGGAGCTCAAGGCCGAGGGCGTCCGGCCCAAGTTCATCTACACCCTGCCGACCTTCCAGAATCCCGTCGGCGTCACCGCCCCCGTCGCGCGTCGCCGGCGCCTGCTCGATCTCGCGGAGGAGTACAACACCTTCGTCTTCGAGGACGATGCGTACAACGATCTGCGCTTCGACGGCGAGCCGCTGCCCGCGATCTACGCGCTCGACCGCCAGCGGGGCGGCAACCGCGTCATCTCCATCGGCACTTTCTCGAAAATCCTCGGCGCGGGGATGCGCATCGGCTGGGTCGTCGCGCCGCCCGCGCTGATCCAGAAAATCGGCGGCCTGAAGGGCGACGGCGGCGTCAGCCCCTTCGCGACGACGGCGACGGCGGAGTTCTGCCTGGCGGGCAAGTTGGAGCCGCACATCGAGGTGCTCAAAGGGGTCTACCAGCGCAAGCGCGACGCGATGGTCGGCGCGCTCGAGGAGCACATGCCCGAAGGCGTCACATGGACCGTGCCGGATGGCGGCTTCTTCATGTGGCTGACGCTGCCGGAGAATGTCAACACGGCGAAACTGATGCCGCTCGCCGCGCGGGAGGGCGTCGAGTACCTGCCGGGCGTCGCCTGCCGCTTCGGCGGCGCGGGCACGAACGCCATCCGCCTCTCATTCAGCGTGATGACGGAGGAACAGATTCGGGAAGGTATCGCGCGGCTCGGCAGGCTGATCCACCGCGCGATGTCGGGACAAATACAGGACTGAGGACTGAGGACTGAGGGCTGAGAGCGAAAACCCTCAGTCCTCAGTACTTACTCAGAGGGGTGGCTCAATGAGCGTGAATGTGGGCGTATTTATTGATGTATCGAATCTCTTCTATTCCGCGCGCAGCATGGGCGTGGAGGTGAATTACATCCGGCTGTTGGAGCATGTGACGCGGAACCGGCACCTGATCCGGGCGAGCGCGTACACGGGGATTGACCCGGAGAACGGCAGCCAGCGCCGCTTCGTGGACTTCCTCAGCGCGAACGGCTATCGCGTCGTCTGCAAGGACATCCAGAAACACGAGAGCGGGCGCATCAAGGCGGATCTCGACGTCGAGATGACGCTGGATATCTACATGATGTCCGAGAAGTTCGATGTCGTCGTCCTCATCACGGGGGACGGCGATTTCAAGCGGCTCGTCGAGGTCGTGCAGCAGAAGGGCGTGCGCGTCGAGATCGTCGGCTTCGGCGCGAGCACGTCGAGCGACCTGATCGCGATGGCGGACCAGTTCACCGAGATCAGCACCATCCCGGAAATCTTCCGCAACAGCAGCGCGCCGCAGCCAACCAATGGCGACGTCCCCGCCGCCGCGCGCGATGTGCTGAACGGCGGTTCCTTCGCCCTCAACCGCCCCCGCCCGGCCTGAGCACGCCGATGACGAGCGCGACCGGCCTCATCACTCCCGCTGAGGAAACCTCCCCCGATGCGGCGTCGCGGCACGGCGCGCAGGCGGAGATGGCACAGGCGAGCGTGCTCCAGCGGTGGGCATGGGGCGCGTTCAAGGAGCGGCATGGGTGGAACGTCGCGCGGGAGACGGGCGACGGATTCGCGGTGCAAATGCTGCTGAAGCGGAAATTCGGCGTCACGATTGGGTATGTGCCGCGCGGCCCGGCGGTGAACTGGCGCGATGCGGACGCGGTTGCTGCCTGCCTCGGCGCGCTCGATGCCCTGTGCGAACGCGAGGGCGTCGCGCTCGCGCTGATCGAACCGGATGCGATGTTCCCTACGGATTTCGATTCCCGACGATACAATCTATCGCCATCGCATCTCTCCGTGCAGCCACTCAGGACGATTATCGTGCGCTGCGACCGGGACGACGACGCGCTGCTCGCGGCGATGAAGCAGAAGACGCGCTACAACGTCCGCCTCGCCGCCAAGCGGGGCGTCACCGTCCGGCAGGGGGGCGCGGGCCATCTCCCCGCCTTCTGGTCGCTCTTGCGGACGACGGCGGCGCGCGACGCCTTCGGCGTCCACACGCTCAATTACTATGCCGATCTGCTCCGCTTCTTCCCGCCGCCGGACGAGGGCGCGCTGCTCTGCGCGGAGTACGGCGGCGAAGTCGTCGCGGCGGCGATCCTGCTGCGCGGCGGGCCGACGGCGATCTACCTCGCGGGCGCGTCGAGCGATACGCACCGCGAGCACATGCCGACCTACGCCCTCCAATATGCCGCCCTCCAGTGGGCGCGCGATGTCGGCTGCACGCGCTACGATCTCTGGGGCATCCCGCCGACCGATACGCCGCCGGATGCCGCCCAGGGCGAGCGGCGGAATGTGCGGGATGGCCTCTGGGGCGTCTACCGCTTCAAGCAGGGGTTCGGCGGCGAGGTGGTCTCCTATCCCGGCATCTTCGTCCGCCGATACCGGCCGGTGATCGGGCGGCTCGCGCTGCGGGCGATTAACCGCCAGCGGGGGGTGCTCGGATGAGCGCGAGCGGGCCGCCGGATGCGATCATGTCGCCGCGTCCGCTCGCGGCGCTCCTGGCCGACGTGGGGGATGCGCGCATCACCGGGGACGCCGCGTGCGCGATCACCGATGTCGTCTACGATTCGCGCCTCGCGACGCCGGGCTGCCTCTTCGTCGCGCTCCGGGGCGGCTACGCGGACGGCCATCGCTTCGTCGGTGAGGCGGCGAAGCGGGGCGCGGTCGCGATACTCGTCGAGGAGGCGGATGCCATCCCTGAAGGCATCCGGGCGTACGTTGCCGTGCCGGATACGCGGGCCGCGCTCGCGCTCGTGGCGGCGAACTGGTACGACCATCCGGCGAACGATCTGACGGTGATTGGCGTGACGGGCACGAACGGCAAGACGACGACAACGACGATGATTGCGGACATCCTCGACGCGGCGGGGCTGCGGAGCGCCCTGCTCGGCACGGTGGAGATGAAACTCGGCGCGGATCGCCGGCCGAACCCGAACCACCAGACGACACCCGAATCGCTGCATGTCCAGCGTTTCCTGCGGCAGGCGGTGGCGGCGGGATGCACGCATGCGGTGCTGGAAGCGACCTCGCACGGCCTCGCCATGCATCGCCTCGACGCGCTGCCGGTGGATGTCGCCGTCTTCACGAACATCTCGCACGATCACCTGGAATATCACGGGACGTTCGACGCCTATCTCGCGGCGAAGCGCGCCCTTTTCGCGCGGCTGAACGCCGCCCCGGAGCGCGGCACGCATCGCTGGGCCGTCGTCAACGCGCACGACCCGCATGCGGACGCCTTCCTCACCGCCGCACCGGGCGCGACGCCGCTCCGCTACGGTATTGACACCGATACGCCCATCGCCGCGGCGACGGTGATGGAATTGCCGGAGCATGTCGTCTTCACACTCCAGACGCCAACGGGCGGCGCGACGATCTACCTCAACACGCTCGGCACATACAACGTCCTCAACGCGCTGGCGGCGGCGGCGGTCGGCCACACGCAGGGGATTGATGCGGAGACGATTGCCGCCGGGCTGGGTGACTTTCGCGATGTCGCGGGCCATCTGGAGCGGATCGAGATGGGGCAGCCGTACGCGGTGATCGTGGACTTCGCGCACACGCCCGCCGCGTGCGAGGCGCTCTTCGGCTTGCTTCGCCGGACGACGCAGGGTAGACTCGCGGTGGTCTTCGGCAGTGCCGGGGAGCGCGATGCGGCGAAGCGCCCGATGCAGGGCGCGATTGCGGCGCGGTACGCCGATCTCGCGCTCTTCACGAATGAGGACCCGCGCTTCGAGGACCCGGAGGCGATCCTGCGCGAGATGGCGGCGGGTGCGGTGGCGGAGCGGCCGGAGTGGCGCGAGGGCGAGCAGTATCGCTGCATCGCGGACCGTGCGGAGGCCATCGGCGCGGCCTTCGATTGGGCCGCGCCGGGCGACACGGTCGCCCTCGTCGGCAAGGGGCACGAGAACTCGATCATCGTCGGCGCCGAAGCGCTGCCGTGGGACGAAGCCGCCGCCGCGCGTGCCGCACTCCGGGAGCGCGGATACACGGGGGAGACCTAACCCCCGGCCCCTTCCCTAAAAGGAAGGGGAACGAGCCTCGGTAAGATCGAGGCTTTCGGGGTAAGGCACGGCATACCGAAGAGTCAACCCCTTCCTTTTAGGGAAGGGGCCGGGGGTTAGGCAGGGTGGTTTCACGGCGGCAGGCATTGAAGATTTCGGCGGCGGCGGTGGCGTCGGCGGCGCTGGCGGCGTGCGGCGCGGCCCCGCAGCAGTCGCCGCCGCTACAGGCGATCACCCCCCGGCGGAATACCGCCGCCTCGAAGGCCGACGGGCGCATCCTCTTCGCCAAGGTGCGCATGGCCGACAACGGCGGCAAGGACGACGGCATCTACTCGCTCGACAACGCGAAGGTGCGCAAGGTTCTTTCCAAGGCGGACGGCGACGACGCACTGGAGTATCCCGTCTGGTCGCCGGACGGCACGCAGATCGCCTTCGCCCGCGCCGGGGATCGCGGCATCTTCTCGGACCTCTGGATCATGGGCACGGACGGCGCGAACCCGCGCCGGATCACGGACTTCCAGAGCAAGATCGCGCACAAGAACAACGTCAATGCCGAGGAGCAATACGTCGGGGATAGTTCGATCGTCGCCGGGCTGTCGTGGTCGCAGGGTGGCAACTTCATCACCTTCACCAGCGATAAGGGCTACCACGCCATGCGCCCATGGACCTATGAACACCCCGACCAGCCGCCCTCGCTCGCCAATCTGCACATCATCACCGCGACGCAAGGCTTCAGCCCGTCGAACGCCGGCTTCAATTTGCACATTGACAACACCGACTGCGCGCCGGACGGCGGCGCGATGGCCTTCGTCGGCCTCTGGGCGCAGCCGGACGACTACTCCAACAAGCAGACGCAGATCTACCTGCTCGATTTCGGCACGAAGAAGTACGCGCAACTCACCGACATGCCCGCCTTCAAGTGGGGCGCGTACGACCCCGCCTTCTCGCCGGACGGCCAGTTCATCGCCTTCGCGGGCCGCCCCGACTACCGCGTCAACGACCTCTTCATCATGACGCGGGACGGCAAGAACCAGGTGCAGATTACCCAAACGGGCGCGGCGCGCTCCCCGGCCTGGTCGCCCGACGGCAAGAAACTCGCCTTCCTCGCCGCCTTCGAGGGCGCGCAGTTCAACATCTACGTGATGGATGTCGCGCCCGCCGCGCCCGGCACGCCGCTCACCGCCGCCAACTTCGGCAAGCCCGAGAAACTGACCGACGAAAAGGGCATAGACGCCCGCTCCGGCCTCTCCTGGACCGCATAGAGACGTTTGAACTGCGAAGGCGCGAAGGACAGAAGGAGAGAGGCGAGGAGGACAAACAAATCCCCTCTTCTTTTCTCCTTCGTGTCCTTCGCGCCTTCGCGGTTAGTCTTTGTCCTCTTCCGGCGGGACGATGGCGATGTGGAGGTCGTCCAACTGCCGCTGGGAGACGGTGGAGGGCGCGCCGAGCATCAGGTCCTGGAAGGACTGATTCTTCGGGAAGGCGATCACCTCGCGGATGTTCTCCTCGTGCGCGTAGAGCATGACGAGGCGGTCAATGCCGGGGGCGATGCCGCCGTGCGGCGGCGCGCCGTACTCGAACGCGCGCAGGAAGCCGCCGAACTTCGTCTGCAATTCCTCCTCATCGAGGTTGAGGAGGCGGAAGACGCGCTCCTGCAAGTCGCGCCGGGCGATGCGGATGCTGCCGCTGCCCAATTCGAAGCCGTTGGCGACGAGGTCGTACTGCTGCGCGCGCATCTTCCCCGGATCGGTCTCCATCAGCGGGATGTCCTCCTCGAAGGGCATCACGAAGGGGTGATGGACGGCGTCCCAGCGCCGCTCGTCCGCGTTCCACTCGACAAACGGCTGCTCGAGGAGCCACGCGAATGCCATCACGTTGGGGTCCGCGAGGCCGAGCGCCTGCCCGAAATGCTGCCGCAGGCGCGAGAGGACGTCGCCCGCGCGCACCCGCTCGTCCGCGACGAGGGCGATCAGGTCGCCCGGTTTGGCGCCGAAGCGGGCGAAGATGGCGCGCTGCTCCTCGGGCGTGAAGAACTTGGCGATCGGGGAGCGCGCGGCGGCCCGGCCCTCCTGCTCCTCGACGATGAAGTAGGCGAGACCCTTCGCGCCGAAGCCCTGCGCGAGGGCGATCAGGGCATCAATCTCCTTGCGCGTCATCGTACCCTGGCCGGGGAGGCAGATGCCGCGCACCGCGCCGCCGCCCTCGACCGTCTTCGCGAAGACGCCGAACTCGCTCCCGCGCACGAGATCGGAAATGTCCCGCAGTTCCATGCCGAAGCGGAGATCCGGCCTGTCGTTGCCGTACCGCTCCATCGAGTCGGAGTAACTGAGGCGCGGCCACGGTTTGAACATCACGCGCATGTTCGTCACCGTCTCGGTCAGTTCGGTGTAGAGGTCCTCCGCGAGATTGAGCACATCCTCCATCGAGACGAAGGACATCTCAAGGTCGAGTTGCGTGAACTCCAACTGCCGGTCGGCGCGCTGATCCTCGTCCCGCATGCAGCGGGCGATCTGGAAGTAGCGATCCATCCCCGCGATCATCAGGATCTGCTTCAACTGCTGCGGCGACTGCGGCAGCGCGTAGAACTCGCCGGGATGGACACGGCTCGGCACGAGGAAGTCCCGCGCCCCTTCCGGCGTCGCCTTGATGAGCATCGGCGTCTCGATCTCCAGGAAGCCGCGCGCGGAGAGCCAGTCCCGCATGAATTTGATGACGGTATGCCGCAGGATCATCCGCTCGGTCATCGCGCGGCGGCGCAGGTCGAGGTAGCGGTAGGTGAGGCGCAGCGATTCGTCCACCTCGCCCTGCTCCGCGCCCTCGGCGATCACGAACGGCGGCGTCTTGGAAGCGTTGAGGATTTTGACGCCGTCCACGAGCAGTTCGATCTCGCCCGTCGCGATGTGCGGGTTCTCCGCGCCCGGCGGGCGGCGGACGACCTCGCCCGTCACTTCCAGGACATACTCCGCGCGCGCTTCCTCGGCGACGGCGTGCGCCTCGGGCGCGTGCGTCGGGTTGATGGTGCATTGGGTGATGCCGTAGCGGTCGCGCAGGTCAATGAAGATCAGGCCGCCGTGGTCGCGCCGCCGGTTCACCCATCCGCGCAGCGTGGCCCGCTCGCCCGCATCCCCCGCGCGCAAATCGCCGCAGGAGGTGTAGCCGCGATACGCGCGGTGCGTCGCTTCTCGCGTCGTCCCTGGTTCCGTCCCTGCACTCACCCGGCACTCCTTAGCACATGAGATTCGCTTGCCGCCGCCTCGTTGCGGCGCAATTCATCGCGCTATTCTACACGATGGGGAGGCAATTGAACTGCGGAGACGCAGAGAGAGGGCGAATTATTGTGTGAATTATCACCTAATTGGGCGGATTACCTTGTACATATTTAACGTTTATTTTGTACAATCGAAAGGGAGCGTGTGCCGAGCCATGCGGTGGACAAGACGCTCCCGGTGATCCAGCAACGGGGAGAATGCGTATAAGAGGGGGCCGGACCATCCGACCCGCGCGTACTCGACGTATCGAGGGTCCCGACGGCGCCAAACAAAAATTTTCTGTCAAGGGAACTCGGATACGGCACGGCTACAAGGATATCGCTGGACCATCGCACGAAATTATAGCTTCGTATCATCTGTTTCCGGAGAAAAGAATGATGGCATGGATCATGCATAAGCTTTTATAGCGGCGATTGAAAGATGCGACGTGATCGAGAGATCCCGCGATAAGCGCATAGATATACAGTTTGTCATCTTTGGACGACAAGGCACGCAAGACCGCTTCATCTTCTTGGACTACAGTGCGAATACAACCGAATAGCGAGCGTATCGATCCTCCACCCGTAATGTGGTCACCTCGGTGGGGGGGAGCGAGTGGTGAAACCGGCGTCAGTAATGCGGCCGGTCTTTTTTTTGCCGCGAAATCTGCGGTCGGCGATTGAGGGCAGAGAAGGAGTGAAAACGTGGTAAAGATCGCGGTAATCGGGACAGGGTATGTCGGGCTGTGCACTGCGGTGACGTTCGCCCACCTCGGCAATGACGTGGTCGGCGTGGACGTTGACGCCGCCAAGATCGCCCGTCTCCGCGGCGGCGAGTGCCCCATTTTCGAGCCGGGCCTGGACGCCTTGCTGCACGAGACAATCGCCGCACGGCGCCTGACCTTCACGGACGAGTACGCGGCGGCGATCTCGGATGCGGATTTCGTCTTCATCTGCGTGAACACCCCGCCCGCCCCGGATGGCGGCGCGGACATGCGCTTCGTCCGGCAGGCGGCGCGCTCGATCGGCTCTGCCCTCACGCCGGGCCACCGGACGATTGTTGTTGACAAGAGCACCATGCCGGTGGGCAGCGGCGACATGGTCGGGGGAATCCTCGGCGAGCATGCCCCGATGGGGGCGCGCTTCGCCGTCGTCTCGAATCCCGAATTCCTGCGCGAGGGGGCGGCCGTCCACGACATGCTGCACCCCGACCGGATCGTCCTCGGCTCGGGAGAGCGGGGCGCGGCCGAGGCGGTCGCCGCGCTGTACGCGTCGTTCGACACCCCGTGCCTCCTCACGGATTTGCGGACGGCGGAGATGATCAAGTACGCCTCCAACGCCTTCCTCGCCACGCGCATCTCGTTCATCAACGAGGTCGCCCGCATCTGCGAGGGCGTGGGCGCCGATGTGCGGCAGGTCGCCACCGGGATGGGCCTGGACCGGCGGATCGGGCCGCACTTCCTCAATGCCGGGATCGGCTTCGGCGGTTCCTGCTTCCCCAAGGATGTGCTCGCGCTGGCGCACATGGCGGACGAGGCGGGGCGCCACCCGCAACTCCTGCGCGCGGTGCTGGACATCAATGCGGACGGGCGGCGCGAGACGGTGCGGAAACTGAACCAGCTGCTGGGGACGGTGCGCGGCGCGACGATCGCGGTCTGGGGGCTGGCGTTCAAGCCGGAGACGGACGACCTGCGCGAGGCGCCGTCGCTGGAGATCATCCGGGAGTTGCAGGCGCAGGGCGCGACGGTGCGCGCCTACGATCCGGTGGCGATGGACGGGGCGCGCGCGCTCCTGCCGGATGTGGCGATGTGCGCGGACGCCTACGCGGCGGCCGAGGGGGCGGACGCCGTCGTCCTCGTCACGGAGTGGGCGGCGTTCAAGGCGATTGATTTCCGTCGGCTGCGGCGGGTGATGCGCCGCCCGGTGCTGATGGACGGGCGCAATCTCTACGACGCGCGGACGGTGCGCGCGCTCGGCTTTGCCTACGCCGGCGTCGGAGTGCCGCCAGTGGAGGAAGCCGCGCGGTCGCGGTCGGCGACGGACGGAGCCATCGTGCCCCTGATCGAAGCGGCCTCCCTATCCCATCGCCGCGACGGCATGACCCATATCGCCGCCGACTAGGCAAGAATCGGGGCGGTGCGAGGGTAGACGGGGTCAGCCCGATGCGCCACGCACCGCCATCCATCGCGTTCCCGCGGTAGCAGTCTATCTGAAGCAAAAGAATGTGACGATCCAACACCCGTAACGTGGTCACCTCGGTGTTGGGGAGCGAGTGGTGAAACCGATCTGTGAAGGTCGGTTTTTTTTCGTTGCGCGTATTGGAAGGGCTTTCCGATGATCACCAGCAACCGTCCCTGGCATCGCACGTACCAGCGCACCGCCACCATCGCCGCACCGGCGGCGCGCCCACGGGTGCGCTCCCTCGCACCGCCAGCGAGTTCCCGAGACGAGCGGATCGTGAAACTACCCATTCTGACGGCCGGGCAGCGCATCCAATACGGCGCCCTGATTTGCCTGTTCGTCGCCTCGCTGGGGTATTTCTGGGTGTGGTGGTTGCAGCCCGCCCATCGGGGAAATCCCGTCCTCTACTGGATGATGTCCGCGTGCGTCTGCTACCTGACGATGATCCTGCCGGGGATGTACGCCTTCTTCCTCGGGTGGATGCGCAAACCGCAGCATATCGCCGCACCGGAAGGGTACCGGGTCGCGATGATCTCCCTCACCGTGCCGGGGAGTGAGAGCCTGGCGATCGTGCGCAAGCAACTTGTCGCGATGACGCGGGTTATGTATCCCCACGAGAGCTGGATTCTCGTTGACAAGGTGCATTCGCCCGAAGTCGAGGCGCTCGCGGAGTCGCTGGGCGTCCGATACTTCAGCCGTCACGACCGGGCGAAATGGGGCAATCTCGTCCAATACTGGAATCAGCCGGAAGCGCCGTTCAAGGCGAAGACCAAGGCGGGGAACGTCAACGCCTGGCTCGACGCAATGGAAATTATCGGTGTGGAGTATGACTTTTTCACGCAACTCGATATTGACCATCTCCCCCAGCCGCGCTATCTCGATCGGGTGCTCGGCTATTTCCGCTCCCGGAACATCGCCTACGTGCAGGCGCCCTCGGTCTACGGCAACTTCGAGCACTGGACATCGCGCGGGTCGGCGGAGCAGGAACTCGTCCTCCACGGGCCGCTCCAGTCGGGCTTCTTCGGCTTCTCCGGCACACCGTTCATCATCGGCTCGCATTGCACCTATCGCATGTCGGCGATCCGCGAGATCGGCGGGTTCCAGCCGACGCGGGCGGAGGACCATCTCGACACGGTGCTCCTCGCGTCGCGGGGCTATGAGGGGGTCTTCGTGCCGGAGGTGATCGCCACGGGCGACGGGCCGGAGACGTTCGAGACCTATATCGGGCAGCAGTTCGCGTGGGCGTACAGCATGATCACCGTCCTGTTCCGCTTCACCCCGCGCCTGATGCGCAACTACACGCCGCGCCAGGCGGTGCAGTTCCTCTTCGTGCAGACCTGGTACACGCTGTGGAGCATCGCGATGTTCCTGATGTTCTGCCTCCCGAGCATCGCGCTCCTCGGCGATGTCAGCATCAGCCGCACGAGTTTCTGGGATTTTGCGGCGCACAGCGCACCGCAGACAGTCGTTGCGGGCCTGATCTGGTTCTGGAGCAGGAAGTGCCTACGGAAGGATCGACGGCGGAGATTTCCTCGATGGCCAGTACGCATTGAAAGAAGTCGCCGCCCTGCCCTTCGAACTCTTCGGGGATTTCGATGCCCATGAGCCCGAGCGCAAAGATTTCGCGGATCAGCGATGGATCGAAAGCGGCGCGCTCATCCATCTGGCGGACGAGCGGCGCGATGCGTTCACGCGCGAATCGGCCCACGGTATCGCGGAAGAGTTTTTCATCCGCGGTGAGTTCGGTGAGCGGGCGTGGGGCCGTTTGGTCAACGGCTGCTGTGGGTGACGACATCGGGTTCCTCCTCCCGGCAGGCGGAGAGTTCGCGCCAGGGCCGATTCTGCGATTCGGCGACGGCTTTATATGTGATGTGGCCGCGATGGATATTGACACCGGCGGCCA
>JAICIL010000028.1 GCA_025924435.1 Chloroflexia bacterium
AACGCCTCCTGCACCCGCGCGCGCGCCTCGATGCGCGGCCGCGCCCGGTTCGCCGCCTGCACCGCCGCCTCCCACGCGCTCCCCGCGCGCAAAACGCGGGCGCGGCCCCAGGCGAGTGCGGCTTCATACTGCTCCGGCGCGGGCGGCTCGACGGCGATGCGCCCGATGACGAGGGGTGTCTCGCCCTCCCGCCACATGCCGAGCAGCAGGTGCGCCGCCAGCGTAATCAGCACGGCGACATCCACGGATGCGTCCGCCTCCACGGCCTCATCCGTCCCTTCGACGAGCGCGCGGGCGAAGGGGCCGGTCGTGACGGCGCGGAGCAGGTCCGCGCCGCGCAGGGAGACGGCCACGACATGCGACCGCTCCGGCAGGCGGGGGCGGGGCATCCCATTTGGCCGCGCGCCATCGAGGATCAGGTCGTTGAGGATACGGCGCGGCGTGAGGATGTAGCCGTCCGTCGCCGGCGTTTCCGGCGGGGCGAGCGCGGCGATGATCCCCTGCGCGAGCGGCCCGCCCTCGGCGAGGATGCGCGCGGTCGTCGCGGCGGAGACCTGCGCGGCATCCACGGTGTCGAGGCCGAGTTTCGCATCCGCCCCGGCGATGCCGGTCGCGCCGTCCCGCTCGATCAGAAAGAGGAAGTCGGGCTGCCGCAGGCCGCGCGCGGAGCATTCGAGGGCAATCGCCGGGTCCGCGCCGAAGGAGCGTGCCGCGTGCAGGAGCGCGCCGTCCGGCAGCGTCTTGCCGACGAGCGCCGAGGCGCGCGGCAGCAGGTATTCTTCCCAGCCATAGCCGAGGGCGAGGCTGTCGCCGTAGGCATTGGCGCGGTCGCGCACCGCGCGGTCGAGCAGGGCGCGGGCGGCGGCGAGGGCGGTGCGGGAAACTGCCAAGCGAGGTGCGGTCCTTTCTCAGGACTGAGGGCGAAGGACTGGGGACTGGGCACGGGCGATGCGGTGATCGTCCACAGTCCGTGTGTATTCTACCATGATGCCTGCGGCGTGGACGGCGCGCCGCCCCGGCACCGCCGTGCGCCGTTCACCGGCCGGCTTTCCAGCCCCGGAAGACGCGGAGGAGGTCCTGCATGGCGGGTTCGGGGACGGACTCCTCCGTGAGCGCGCCGACCGCGCCGATCGTCTGCCGCATCTGCGCGAGATAGCGGGCGCAGCCGTCGCACCCCGCGATGTGCGCGTCGAAGCGCGCCCGTTCCGCGGGGGGAAGCGCCCCCTCGAGATAGTCCGTCACCAGTTCGACGAGGTCCTGGCAGTCGAGTTCGCTGTTCGCGGTCACGCGGCCCTCACGCTTTCACCATGTACTGTTCGAGCGCACGCCGCACCTTCGCCCGTGCCCGATGCAGCAGCACCCGTTGATTGGTCTCGGTGATGTCCAAAACATTACAGATTTCTTGCGAGCCGAGGCCCTCCACATCGCGCAGCACAATCACCGTGCGCTGCGTCGGCGGCAGGGCCTCGATCGCGGCGCGCAGATAGCGCTGCGTCTCGGCGGCGAGCAGCCGCTCCTCCGGCGCGTCCCAGTCGCGGGGGAAGGAGACCCAGTGGCGCGGGTACGGATCGTCCGGCCCCCGGAAGCGCGCGGGGTCCACCGCCGGTTCGTCGCGCGCCAACTCGTCGCGCGCCAGCGCGGAGAAGGGGACGACGCGCCGATCCCGCTGCCCGCGCGTCCGGGCGCGGTTGGTGAGGATGCGGAAGATCCACGTCTTGAGGGACGAGCGCCCCTCGAACCCGTCCAGCCCCCGGAGCACCGCCAGCCACGTCTCCTGCGCCACCTCCTCCGCCACCGCGCGGTCGGAGACGTGGAGCGCCGCCATCCGTACGAGCGTCGCGTGGTACATCCCGACGAGCGACGCGAACGCCGCCTCGTCCCCGTCGCGCAACGCCCGCACGATTGCAATGTCCGCCGCCGGGTTCTCTGCCTGGAAGGTCCGCATCCGCGCTCCCCGGCCACCATCCGTGGCCCGCCGCCCCATCAATTCCCTCCGACGTGCGGCGGGCCGTGCAATCCCCGGTATCATCCCGATTGTACCGCAGCGCGGATTCATCCGGCGGCGGGTGTAACGCTTCGCGGCCTGCCGGGACTATGCGAGCGGCGTGGATGTGGCCGCGCACCGGCAGGAAGCGACGAAAGAGAGCACGGCGTGATACAGCAACGGGCAGAGCAGGCGGCGACCACCCCGTACCTGATGGGGCGCGGCGCGGCGGAGACGGAGCGGCTCATCTATCAGGCGGACTTCCAATCCCTCTTCACGCGGCGGCTGTTCGCGGAAGCCGGTATCGGGGCGGGCATGCGGGTGCTCGACGTGGGCAGCGGCGCGGGCGATGTGGCGCTCCTCGCCGCCGCATTGGTCGGCCCGCGCGGGGCGGTCGTCGGGCTGGATAACAACCCGGCGGTGCTCGCCACGGCGCGGGCGCGGGCGATGGGGCAGGCGAACATCACCTTCATCGAGGGCGACATCAACGCGCCCCCGGTGGACGGCCCCTTCGACGCCGTCGTCGGCAGGCTGGTGCTCGTCTATCAGCCCGACCCGGCGGCGACGCTGCGCACGCTGGCCCGCCTCGTCCGCCCCGGCGGGGTGATCGCCTTCCAGGAGTTCAACTTCACCGCCATCTCGCTCGTGCAATCGCCGCCGACGCCGCTCTGGGAGCAGGTCTGGGGCTGGATCCGGGGGACGATGCGCCGGGTGGGCATTGACGAGAGCATCGGCTATCACCTCCACCGGCATTATCGGGACGCGGGGCTGCGCGCGCCGCGCATGCACGCGGCGGCGTCGGTCGGCGGCGCGGAATGGGGCGGCCATGTCTACGCGGCGGAGACGCTGCGCAGCATGCTGCCGCTCGCGATCAAATTCGGCGTCGCGACGGCGGACGAGGTGGGGATTGACACGCTCGCCGACCGGCTGCGCGCCGAGACCGCGGCCAGCGGCGGCGTCGTGAAGTCGCCCGACTTGATCGGCGCGTGGACGACCGTAGGCTGAGTAGCCCTGCGGATCGAACCGGGGTTTCCGTTCGCGGATTGATCGTGCATCATTGTCGCAGGCCCGCGACGACGCGCGATCGACGCTTCACCCCAACGGACGGAGGAATCACCCGTGGCGCACGAACCGCTCAATGCCCAAGCCCCGCTCACCGGCACGCCGCCGAGCACGATCACGGATCCGCCGCGTCAGTGGGGCCCCGGCGCGCCGCCGAATGTCTACCCGGACCCGGATATCGTCGTCATCGCGCCCGAATTCGGCACATACATCGTCGGCAACACGCCGATCCAGCGCCTCTGGACCGGATCGTTGTGGGCGGAAGGCCCCGCCTGGTGCGGCCAGGGCCGCTATCTCGTCTGGAGCGATGTTGGCGACGATGTCCAGTACCGCTGGTTGCAGGACGATGGCCGCGTGACCGCCTTCCGCCGGCCGTCGCGCAACAGCAACGGGAATTCGTTCGACTTCCAGGGCCGCCAGATCACCTGCGAGCATTTCTCGCGCCGCGTCGTCCGCTGGGAGCACGACGGCTCGTTGACCGTCATCGCGGACGCCTACAACGGCAAGCGGCTCAACTCGCCCAACGACCTCGTCCCGCACCCCGACGGCAGCATCTGGTTCACCGATCCGCCGTATGGGAACTCGTTGTACGAGGGCCAGCCGGACGAGGGCGGGCCGTTCAACCCCCGCATCGGCACGGCGGACGCGGGCGGCGAGAAGCAGGAGTTGCCGACCTCGGTCTACCGCGTCGATCCGAGCGGCCGGATTGACCTCGTCACCGACGAACTCGCCCGCCCGAACGGCCTCTGTTTCTCGCCCGACTACAAGCAACTCTACATCTGCGACACCGGGCCGGGGCCGCGCGACATCAAGGTCTTCGATGTCACGGACAAGCAGACGGTCGCGAATGGCCGGGTCTTCACGGATATGCGGGTGGACGGCGTGCATTGCGGGCCGGACGGCCTGCGCGCGGATGTCCACGGCAATCTCTGGTGCGCGAGCGCCGCCGGGGCTGCCGGCCTCGGCTACCACGGCGTGCTGATCTTCACGCCGGAGGGCGAACTGATCGGGCGTATCCGCCTGCCGGAAGCGTGCGCCAATCTCTGCTTCGGCGGTCCGAAGCGCAACCGCCTCTTCATGGCCGCCAGCCAGTCCGTCTACGCGCTCTCCGTCAACACGCAGGGGGCCGCGCCCGGATAATGGCGTCGCTCGCTATCGCGCCCGCTTGCTCCGGCACTCGGCACAGACGCCGTAGAGGACGAGATGATCCGTCTCGACCCTGAATCCATACCGCTCCTCGACGCGCGCAAACATGCCATCCATCGCGTCCTGTCCGATTTCCTGCTCGTTGCCGCAGGCGCGGCAGACGAGATGGTGATGCGGCCTGGCCTTGGGAATCTCATAGACCGTCTCGCCCGTCGTCGCCTCCGCCGACACCACAAGCCCGAGCGCCACGAATAACTTCAGCGTCCGGTAGACCGACGAGCGGTCAATCGAGTCGTCCATCTTTTGCAGGCGGGCGTAGACCTGCTTGAGCGTCGTGTGGCCGCCCCCCTCGCAGACCGCATCGAGGATCATCACCCGCTGCGGCGTCACCCGATGCCCCGCCCGGTGCATGATCCCTTCGTAATCCATCTTCTCGTGTGACATCGCGAGTCCCTTCTCGCCAGTTTTTGCAACAAGCCATTGCTGCCCCGAAACGCGCTACCCTCTCAGTATAGACCGATGGCGAATCGGAGGGACACAGCGATGGCGCCGCAGGCACGACCCCAACCGAGTCATACGCACGGCGCCGGCCCGCTCGGCTGGCTCGGCGCCATTTTCCACTTCCACGGCCACGGCCATGAGGACGAGGAGCGCGGCACGGACCCGGCGCTTTCGACGGATGAAGGCATCCGCGTCGTCTGGCTCGCCTTCGCGGCGCTCGCCGTGACGACGATTATTCAGGTCGCGATCACCGCCCTCAGCGGCAGTGTGGCGCTCCTCGCCGATGCGATCCACAACGTCGGCGATAGCCTGAATTCGATTCCCCTGTTGATCGCGTTTTATCTCGCCCGCCGCCATGCGACGCGGCGCTACACCTACGGCTACGGCCGGGCGGAGGACCTCGCCGGTGTCCTGATCGTGCTTTCGATTGCCGCGAGCGCCGCGTATATTCTCTGGGAGTCGGCGCAACGGCTCATCCATCCGCATCCGATGCGGCACATCCCGTGGGTCGTCGCGGCGGCGATCATCGGCTTTCTCGGCAATGAGGCGGTCGCCCTCCTGCAGATTCGCGCCGGGCGCCGGATGGGGTCCGAGGCGATGGTGGCGGACGGCCTCCATGCCCGCGTTGACGGCCTCACCTCGCTCGCGGTCCTGATCGCGGCGGCGGGGACGGCGCTCGGTTTCCCCGTCGTTGATCCGATCATCGGCCTCCTGATGGGCCTCTCCATCGTCTTCATCACGAAGGACGCGGCGGTGCGCATCTGGCAGCGACTGATGGACGGCGTTGACCCGCTGATCGTGGACCGGATCGAGCAGTATGCGGGCGATGTGCGCGGGGTCGAACGGGTCGAAAGCGTCCGCGTGCGCTGGCTCGGCCATCGCCTGCATGCCGAAGTCGGCCTGGCGCTCGGGGATGGCCTCTCCCTGTGGGAGGGCGTCGGCATCACCGATGCGGTGCGGCGATCTCTCCTAGCAAATGTCCGGCACCTCGCCTCGACCAATGTCTTCGTTGAGCCGCAACGCGCGACCGACCTGTCGGACGGGCGGCCGCAAGAAATGGTCGAGCGATCGCGGGGGATTCTCCCGCCGCGCTATCAGGACCCGAATGTCGCGGTGAGCGCCGCGCCGATGGGCGCGGCGGGGCTTGCGTACAACAAAGACGGCTCGGTCGCGTGGGACGAGATCTGGGCGGGTTACTGCGAATTGGCGCTGGCCGGTGGCCCGCCGCATCGCGGGACGCTCCTTGAGCCGGTCGGCCCGGATGAGATCGCCGCGAAGCCCGAACAGTACGAGGCCGTGCTCCGCGAGTTGGAACGCGGCCTGACGATGGTCACGGGGTTGCCGATTCGTCGCGGCGACACGCCCGGATGGATCGGGTTGGCGTGCGAGAGCGAGGAGATGGCGCTCTGGCTCCTCCGCGCCATCGTCGTCGAGAATGTCATGGCGCGCCGCGAAGGCGACGTGCTCTGGTTCCCCGCCGGCCCCGACTTCCGATTGGAGCGGGAAATCAAGAACATCGTCACGGTCGTCGCGAAGACGAACCACTACTGGCGGGAACACGCGCAGGCCCTCGCGGGGCGTGCGCGATGATCCATCCCCGGCGCTACAGGCCGTCGAGCGCGCGATCCAGATCCGTGATTAAGTCGGGTGCGGACTCGATGCCGACCGACAGGCGGAGCAGCCCCGGATGCTGCGCCCACGGCGAGCCGGGAATCTGGGCGAGGAGCGCCGGATCGGTCTCCAGCCAGGCGGTGGGCGGGAAGATCAGCGACTCGACGCCCCCGAGGCTCGTCGCCAGCATGAAGATGCGCGTCCCCTCGGAGACCCGCCGCGCCGCCGCCGCGCCGCCCGCCACCGCGAAGGAGACCATGCCGCTGAAACCGCCCGGCATCTGACGGCGGGCGAGCGCGTGCCCCGGATGGTCCGGCAGGCCGGGATAGAGCACGCGCGTCACCTTCGGATGCCCGCGCAGCCACTCGGCGACGGCCCGCGCGTTCTCCATGTGCTGGCGCATGCGCACGCCGAGCGTGCGCATGCCGCGGATGAGCAGCCAGCAGTCGAAGGGGCTGGGCACCGCCCCGAGGTAGTACTGCCGGTCGGTGATGCGCGCCGCCAGCTCGTCCGTGCGCGAGACAACGGCCCCGCCGAGCAAGTCGCTGTGCCCGCCCAGATACTTGGTCGTGCTGTGGACGACGAGGTCAATGCCCCAATCAATCGGGTTCTGGCAATAGGGCGAGGCGAAGGTGTTGTCCACCACCGTCAGCGCGCCCGCCTCGCGGGCAATCGCCGCCACCCCCGCGAGGTCCACGATGTCCAGCAGCGGGTTCGTCGGCGTCTCGATCCAGATCATCCGCGTGTTCGGGCGCAGCGCGCGGCGGACGGCGGCCAGGTCGCCGAGATCAACGAAATCGGCGGCGATGCCGTAGCGGGGCAGATCGTTGGCGAAGAGATGGTACGTGCTGAGGTAGCAATCGTACCCGACGATCGCATGGTCGCCCGCCGAGAGCAGTTGGAGCGCCGCCGTGACCGCCGCCATCCCCGACGCAAAAGCCGACGCGCCCGCGCCGTGCTCCAGATCGGCCAGGATCGCCTCCAGCATCGCGCGCGTCGGGTTCGCCCCGCGCGCATAGCGGTAGGGCGCGTCGTCGTCAATGCGCGCGCGGACGAAGGTCGAACTGGGGTGGATGGGCGGGACAATCGCGCCCGTCTGCGGGTCCGGCCCCTGATTACCGTGGATGAGGAGCGTGTCGAGTCCCCACTCCTCCCGGCCCGCGCGCCCGTGTCGTTCTTCCTGCGTCGTCATCGCTTTTCCTTTCCGGCTTCGCCGGCATTTCCTTCGCCAACGCGGCGTGGTATTCACCGCGACATTGTGATCTAATGGAGCGAGCCATCCATCAGTCGGAATCCTGTTCGCTGAGAAAGGAGAACCCGATGTACACCACAATCGTCCGTCGTACGTTCGACCCCGCGCGGACGCAGGAGACCCGTGAGCGCGCCCAGCGCGAGTTCTTCCCCGCGATGCAACAGGCCCCTGGGTTGGTCGGCTTCTATCTCGTCGCCGACAACGAGCAGGGCGTGAACACGGCGATCATGGTCTGGGAGAACAAGGAGAGCGCCGATGCCTTCTGGCCGCAGGTGGAGGCATGGTCGCGGACGCTCGACTCTCTCGGGAACCGCATGGAGACCACGAATCGTGGGGAAACGGTCATCGAGATCACGCCCCAGCAGTGACGGGTTCGTCGCACACACGTTAGTACACGCTCCCGCCGATGCGCGCGGGGCGGCTCGGCGTGAGCAGCGCGAGCGCGCCGTCCTCGCCGGGGACGCCGAGAATCAGGACCTCGGAGGCGAAGCCTGCGATATTGCGCGGCGGGAAGTTGACCACCCCGATCACCTGCATGCCGATCAGTTCATCCTTGCCGTAGTTCGTCGCCTGCGCGCTGGATTGCTTCGCCCCGACCTCCGGGCCGAAGTCCACCGTCACGCGGTAGGCGGGCGTGCGGGCGCGCGGGAAATCCTCGACCGCCGTGATGATGCCCGCGCGGATGTCCAGCCGCTGGAAATCTTCGATCGTCGCCATGCTCGCCTCCGCGTTCATCGCCGCGCCGCCGATTCCGCGCCGGTCAGGTGCGCCAGCGTCGCGAGATCGGGCACCTCCAGATCGGGGCGCGCCGTCGCGGGGGGCGTCGCGCCCGATCCCGGCCGGTCGTGGCGGCGATTGACCCAGACGGTCGTCAGGCCGAGCGCATGCGCGGGCGCGATGTCGTGGAAGAGGCTCTGGGCGACGTGGAGCACCCGGTCGGGCGGGATGTCGAGCCGGTCGAGGAGCGCGCGGAAGTTGCGCGGATCGGGTTTGTAGCTGCCGACCTGCTGCGCCGTGATGACGGCGGCGAACTCCACCCCGAGCCGTTTCGCGGAACCGGCGAAGAGGTCGTCGTCAACGTTGGAGAGGATGACGAGCCGGAAGCGGCGGGCCAGCGCCCGGAGCGCCGCGACCGTGTCGGGGAAGGGCGGCCAGTCGCCCACCGACGCCGCGAGGGATGCGCGCTCATCCGCCGAGGGCGCGAAACCGAGCCGCTCGCCGAAACCGTCCATCACCATCGCGAGCACATCGCGATAGGGGCGGTATGGTCCCGCCTCCGCCGCCGATTCGAACTCGCCATATAGTTCCAGCGCTTGATCGTCGGTCAGCGCGATCCTGTGCCGGTCCAGCACGGGACGGAGCGCGGCGAGGATGCCCCGCTCCCAATCAATGAGCGTGCCGTAGCAGTCGAAGGTGAGGTGCGTAGAGCGGTCGAAGTCGAGCATCGTCCAATCTCCTCGGCGCGAGAATGTGTAGCATTCGGTGTAAAACCACCAAGACACCAAGAGCACTAAGGACACCAAGACGGAACCCTTGTATTTTTCTTGGTGTTCTCCGTATTCTTGGTGTCTTGGTGGTTCATCCCCCTTTTTGCAATGGACCCTCAGCGCGAGATCGTCGCGCGGGCGACGCCGTAGTTGTATTCGTCCCGCCACGGCTTGCCCTCGGCGAACCGCGTCGAACGGAAGGGGGTCAGGTCCACCGTCTTCGGGCGGCCCTCCGTGATCCACTCCGCGAGGCACTTGCCGATTGCCGGGCCGGTCTTGAACGAGGTGCCGCTGTCCCCCGTCATGCAGTACAGCCCCTCGTACTGCGGCAACTTGTCAATGATCGGGCGCGCGTCCGGACTCATCATCAGGATGCCCGCCCAGTTGCCGCGCACCGTGCTGTGCCGCATCACCGGGAAGCGCGCCACCAGTTTCTCGCGGCAGACCTGGATGTACTCCTCCTCGACCGCCTCCGGCGCGTGCTCGGGGTCGTGGCTGATGCGCACGCCGCTCTCCGCGCCGATCAGCGTGCAGTTGCCGTCCACCGGGCGCGCCCAAGTGTTGTTGATGTTGTCAATGTAGGTGAGGTGCCGGGGCGAGCGGTCGAATGCCCAGCGGAAGAGCGTGACGCGCGCCGCCACCGGGACGAGGCCGAGGTCCACGCCGAGCGGCGCGAAGAGTTGGTTCGCCCACGCCCCCGCCGCGATCACGACGACCGGCGCCTCGATGATCCCGTCCGTCGTCTCCACGCCCGTCACGCGGCCTCCGTCGATCAGCACGCGCGTCGCGCGCGTGTCGAGTTTGAATTGAACGCCCCGATCCATCGCGGCGCGGGCGAAGGAGTACGTGGTGGCGTTCGGGTCGGCGTAGCCCGCCTGCGGCTCGTATGCCACCGCCGTCACGTCCCCGACGTAGAGCGAAGGATCGAGTTCGAGCGCGTCCTGGGGGGTGATGATCCGCGCGTCCGCGCCGACCTCGCGCTGCATCGCGACATTCGCCTCCAGGTGGTGGTGATAGTCGGGCGGCGCGAAGGTGAGCAGGCCGATGGGCCGGAAGCCGCACTCCCCGCCGACCAGTTCCCCCCAGTTGGCGAAGTATCTGTGGCTCTCGACGGCGAGGCGCGTCTCCGGCTCGTTCGTGTAGTGCATGCGCACCAGCGCGCCGGACTTGCCGGTCGCGCCCGCCGCGAGATGCCCGCGCTCGACGACAACGATCCTGCCCGCGCCCATCTGCGCGAGGTGGAAGGCGGTGCTGCTCCCGTTGACTCCCGCCCCGACGACGATCACATCGGCGGTTTCCGCCATCTCCCGCTCCTTTGCTCTCCCGAATGCCATCTCCCATGTGTCCCTCGCAGCATAGAGCGGGGAGAGATACAATCCAAGACGTTTTCGCCGAATGTATCGTTCGGATTTGCTTATATGAGGGCGGTGGCATGGACCGACAGCAACTCGTCACCTTCGAGCGGATCGTCCGCGAGGGCAGTTTCAACCGCGCGGCGCGCGCCCTCGCGGTCTCCCAGGCGGCGGTCAGCGGGCGGATGCGGTCGCTGGAGGCGGAGGTCGGCGGGCCGCTCTTCGCGCGCGGCGGCCGCCGGGTGACGCTCACCGAGGCGGGGGATGCCTTCCTGCCGTACGCGCGCCGCGCCCTCGCGGTGCTCGCGGAGGGGGAGGAAGCCGCGCGCGGCGCGCACACCGGGCAATTCGGGCGGGTCACCGTCGGCGCGGTGGATTCCGTTGTGGACGGCCTGCTCGTCCCCGTCGTCGCGCGCTATCGGGCGGCGCACCCGCGCGTCCCGCTCTCGATCCGGACGGGGCACACGCCGCAGATCCTGCAGGAGTTGGCGGACGGGATCGTGCGGCTGGGCCTCGTCACCTGGAGCTACCTGACGGGAACGGTGGAGGTGGAGGTGCTGGCGCGCTTCCGCGAGCCGCTGGTCGCGGTCGCCGCCCCGACACACCCGCTCGCCGGGCGCGCGGGGCTGACGGTGGCGGAGGTCGTGCGCGCGGGCGCGCCCTATCACGAGACCGTCTGGGGCACGCCGGAGGACGCGCGCATCGCGCCCACATCCGGGCGCGGGTGGGACGAGCACGAACTGCCGCACGGGCTGATGCGGCAACTGATCCTGCGGGGCGTCGGCGCGGGGTTCCTCCCCGCCACGCTCGTCGCGGACGACCTCGCCGCCGGGCGGCTCGTCGCCGTGCCGCTCGCCGACGCGGAAGGGCTGGTGCGCGAACTGGCGCTCGTCCGCCATGCGCGCGCGGATGCCCTGCCCTCGGCGGCGCGCGAATTCGTGGAGGCGGTGCGCGCGGAGGCGACATTGATGGGAACGGCGTAGAGGGATGCACCGCATATGGGGGCGGTCTGCTGCTCGCGCGATGCGTATTGTAATTGAGAATGACGATCATGTTTCTAAAGAATAAACATCCCGCGCGCCGTGATATACTCAGTTTCTCAGCCTTGTGTCCGGTTCGTGTACCGTGGAGGGAAAGGGGGAACGATTGTCGAACGGTGTCTCATGCTGTCGTTTGCGACACGAATATCCGCATGACCGGAGGTGAGCGCATGTACTTCAAACAGATCCTCAATGAGCGCTGCGGGTGCGCATCATACCTGATTGCCTCGCGCGAGTCGGGCGATGCCGCGATCGTTGATCCCGCGATCGAGACGGAGCAGTACGAGGCGTTGCTCGCGGAGCGCGGCTTTATTCTGCGCTATGTGATTGACACGCACGTCCACGCCGACCACGTCTCCGGCGCGCGCGCACTGGCCGCCGCGCACGGGGCGGCCTTGTGCCTGCACGAGTCCGCGAAGGTGGCGTATCCCTTCCGCCCCCTCACGGATGGCGAGGAAATCGCCCTCGGCCAGTTGCGCCTGCGCGTGCTGCACACCCCCGGCCATCGCCCCGAATTGATCTCGCTGCTCGTCATCAATCCGCCGCGCAGCCCGGAACCCTCGATGGTGCTGACCGGCGACTCGCTGCTCGTGGGCGATGTCGGGCGGCCCGACTTCGGCGGCGGCGATGCCGTCGCCCAGTACGGCAGCCTGACGCGCCTCCTGCGCCTGCCGGACTGGGTGGCCGTCTTCCCCGGCCACTTCGAGGGGCCGTGCGGCAAGGGGATGTGCGGCCGGCCGAGCACGACGATCGGCTTCGAGCGCCTCTTCAACCCGCTGGCGCGGATGGACCACGACCCCTTCGTCGCGACGTTGACCGACGGCATCCCCGCGCGCCCCCTGAACATGGCGGCGATCGAGGCGACGAACCGGGGTGTGATGGACGCCGCGTGGGCGATGCTCACCTCCGCGCCGGACATCCCCTCCGTCGGGGTCGCGGACGTGGCGAGCGGAATGCCCGCGGCGCTGCTGCTCGACGTGCGCGAGCCGGAGGAATACGCGGATGGGCATGTGCCGGGCGCGGTGAACCTGCCGCAGGCGGAACTCGCCTCGCGGCTGGATGAGGTGCCGCGCGACCGCCCGGTGCGGGTGATCTGCCAGGGCGGGTACCGCTCGCTGCGCGCGGCGCAGTTCCTCGCGCAGATGGGGTACCGCAACGTGGTGAACGTCATCGGCGGGACGGCGGCATGGCGGGCGGCGGGCAATCCGGTGGAAGCCGGGGAGATCAAAATGGGCGCGCCGCGCGTCATCGAATCGGAGTGGGCGCACGCGGGCGGCTCGTACGCCATCTAACGTGGGTTCGCAATCGCCGAGCCGCTGATTCTCCGGCGGCGGCCTTCGGCCCGCCACAAAGAGGCAGACCGAAGGCCGCCGCCACCGATACCGTGCCAATGCGGCGACGTTCCGACACATTTTTAAGGAATATCTCAGGTTTCACGCGGCGGATCGGCGTAGAATGGCGAGAGTTTGTGTGGGTGGGGATGGTGCGAATCGTGCAAATGCGCCCGCCTGTCTGTCGGGCGCGTAAAGGACACCGAGCATGTCACTCCCACCGGAGCGAAAAAAGCGGCCCGGCAAGAAGATCACCGGCGGCCTCGTCGCCCTCAGTTCCGCCGCGATCGTCACCGTCTATGCCGCCGGCTATACTCAGACCCAGTCGGCGGCGGCGCAATTCGACGCCCCGATCGCGACCGTGACCAGCGGCGCGTCGCCCACCGTGCGGATCGCCACCGCCACCGTCGCCGCCCCGACGAGCACGCCGTTCCAGCGGATCGGTGCGCTTCCGACGCCCGCCGCGCCCGCGCCGACGACCGCGCCATCGCCGAGGAGGTCCCTGCCGTCGGCCAGCATCGCCACGCCGACGGCCACGCCCGCACCGGCCAGCGCGTCCGGCGCGTCCGGCGCGTACCGGGACGGCTCGTACGTCGGCCTCGGGCGCAGCCGCCACGGCAACATCGAGGTGACGGTTGCGGTGCAGGGCGGCAAGATCGTCGCCGCGAAGGTCAGCCAGTGCGGCACCCGCTACCCCTGCTCGATGATTGGCGCGCTGCCCGGCGAGGTCGTCGCCCACCAGTCGGCCAATGTGGACTTCGTCTCCGGCGCGACGGACAGTTCGACCGCCTTCACCCAGGCCGTGGCGAACGCGCTGGCGAAGGCGTCATGAGCGGGGCCGCCGCCGAGGCGCGGACCTATCGCCGCTCCGCCGTCTTCATGGACACGCTCGTCACCGTGCAGGCCATCGCCGATCAGCCGGAAGCGCGCCGTTTTGACGAGCGAGCGGACGCCGCCTTCGGCTGGTTCCGGGAGATCGAGCGGGTGTGCAGCCGGTTCGACCCGGCGAGCGAACTCTCGCAACTGAGCGCGCGCATCGGGGAGCCGGTGCCGGTCGGCCCGCTGCTGTACGAGGCGGTCCGCTTCGCGCTGGAAGTGGCGCGGGCGAGCGGCGGCGCGTTCGACCCGACGATCGGGCATGCGCTCGCGCGGCGCGGATTCAATCGCCACTACCTCACCGGCGAGATGATAGATGTACCGGATGCGCCGGCGGATGCGCCGGCGTACCGGGATGTCCGCCTCGACCCCGCCGCGCGCGCGATCACCCTGCGCAAGCCATTGCGGCTCGATCTCGGCGCGGTGGCGAAGGGGCTTGCCATTGATCTGGCGGCGAAGGAATTGGAATGCTTCGCGCACGCCGTCGTCGAGGCGGGCGGCGACCTGCACGCGCGGGGGCGCAATGCGGCGGGCGAACGGTGGCGCGTCGGCATCCGCCACCCCCGGCGGGCGGACGCGCTGATCGAGACGCTCTCTGTCTCCGACATGGCGGTCTGCACCTCCGGCGACTACGAGCGGCGCACGCCGGGCGGCGACGGCCACCACCTGATTGATCCGCGCGACGGCGGCTCGGCGGACACCGCCGCGAGCGCGACGGTGATCGCGCCGACCGCGATGGTCGCCGACGCGCTGGCGACCGCCGCCTTCGTGCTCGGCCCGGCGCGCGGCCTCCATTTCCTCGAGGCGCAGGGCGTGGACGGCCTGATCTATTCGTCCGCGCTGGAGCGGCACGCGACGCGCGGGCTGGCGAGGTATACACGATGACGCATTGGCGCGCCCTAAGGCGGTTCTTTCGCACGCCGAAGGGCTGGCTGCTGATCGCCCTCGCCCTGCTGGCGGCGCTGGCGACCGCGCACGCCGGGGTGCGCCATGTCGCGCCGGGAGTGGTCGCGGCGGTCGCGGCGGCGATGCTCGCGGATATCGCCATCGTCCGGGTGTCGCGCGGCGTCTGGTTCTTCCCCAGCGGCGCGCTGCTCTCCGGCCTGATCGTGGCGCTCATCCTCAGCGCCGCCGAACCGTGGTCCATCCCCGCGATCACCGCCGCGTTCGCCGTGGTATCGAAGTACCTGTTGCGGACGAGACAGGGGCATATCTTCAACCCCGCCGCGCTCGCGCTCGTCGCGGCCTCGTTTCTCTTCGCCAGCGGGCAGGATTGGTGGGGCGCATTGCCCGACCTGCCGCCGCCCTTCCTGCTCGTGCTGCTCGCAACGGGGCTGTTCGTGGCGGACCGCGTGAACAAACTGCCGATGGTGCTCATCTTCACCGGCTGCTACTTCCTCTTGTTCGCGGCGTATGCCTACGCGGGCGATCCGGCCCGGGTCGCGGAGATTTTCCGCGCGCCGGATGTCAACGCCGCGCTCTTCTTCGCCTTCTTCATGCTCACCGATCCGCCGACCTCCCCGGCGCGCTACCGCGACCAGGTCGTCTTCGCTGCCATCGCCGCGCTCGTCGGGTTCGCCGTCTACGCGACGCTCGGCGGGGTGTACTACCTGCTCGCGGGCCTGCTCATCGCCAACGGCTGGGAGACGTGGCGCCGGATGACCGCCCGCGCGCGAGCGCCGCGACGGGCACCCGACCGCGCGCCGCGCACCGGCGAATTACCCGTCTATGACCGGGCGCGTCCCATCGCCGCCACACCCGCGCGTATCCAGCGCGAAACCGGGAACAATCCGCGCGTGTAGTTCGTTATGTTAAGTAGGAAGAGTGGAGGATGGCATCCGCCATCCCCCGGCGGGAGCGGTTCCCCAGCCGCTTACCGTTCTTCTTCCCCTCCTCCCCACCCCGCGGTTTCCCCAAACCGCGGGGCTTTTCTTTAAGGACTGAGGACTGAGCGATGCGGAAGGATTCAATCATCCGCCGTGCAATCGTCGCGATGGGCAGGCTTCGTGGGGCGGACGATGAGCACCGGGCAGTGGGCGTGATGCAACACGCGCTCCGAGACGCTGCCGAGCAGCACCGAACGCATCTCCCCCCAGCCCCGGCTGCCGAGGACGATCAGATTCGCCCCGATCATCTCCGCCGTGTGGACGATCTCGTCCGCCGGCGACCCCACGCGAATCATCGTCTCGATGCGCACCGCCAGATCGCCGACGACGGCGACGACCGCGCCAATCGCGCGCTCCGCCGCCTGGGTCGCGGAGCGGTCGAGCGCGTTCCAGGAGTCGCGGGAGAGGATCGGGGCGCCGGCCGCCCCCGCGACGGCGATGAAGGGAGCGGTTCCCAGCGGCCGGGTGACGGCGAGGACGGTGATGCGATGCACCGAGTGCGGCGCGAAGAAGGTGCGCAGTTGCCGGGCGGCGGCGAGCGCCCGTTCCGAGCCGTCCGTGGCGATCAGGATGTGGGCCGCGTGCTGGATGTTCATGTCATGTCGCCTTGCGCGGGCGTGCCCGCTTCACGCGCTCAATCGGCCTTCTCGGCTTCGAGCACCGCCATCTCCGGCCCCGCCAGCTCCGCCAGCCCCTCCGCATTGCCGACGGCGTCATGCTCGTGGACGACCCGCCCACCCCGGAAGAAGGAGACGACCGCCGCCACGCCCGCGAGCGCCGCGCAGGCGCTGAAGGCGACGCGGACGCCGTCCATGAACGGCCCGGAAATCAGGTTCGGGAAGAAGGTCGTGCTCAGGACGGTATTCCGCGTCGCTTCTGTAGCTCCTTGCAGCACATCGGGCGGCAGGAGCGTGCCGAGCGGGTTGTAGCCGAGGAAGGCGGCGAAGATCGCGGCCACCGGCGGCAGGTGCGAGACCGCCGTCGCCGCCCCTTGGGGGATGCCCGCCGCCGTCAGCCCGCCGAGCAGCGTACTCGGCAGGTGCTTGGCGAGGCCGACCGTCACGAGCGAGAAGATCAGCGTGATGCTGAGCGTGCTGGCGATGTTGCGGAAGGTGGCGATCATCCCGGAGGAGACGCCGCGATACTCGGCGGGGACGGCGTTCATGATCGCCGTCGTGTTCGGCGCGCTGAACATCCCCATGCCGAGGCCGAGGATGAGGATGACGACCGCGAAGACCGGATAGGCGAAGTTGGCGGGCAGGAGCGTCAGGGCAATGAACGCGGCGGCCATGATGACCGTGCCCGTCGTCGCCAGCCCGCGCGAGCCGACCTTGTCGGAGAGATAGCCGGAGAGCGGCCCCATGATGAGGAAGCCGACCGTCAGCGGGATCATGTAGATGCCCGCCCAGAGCGGCGTGTCGTCGAAGTTGTAGCCGTGCAGCGGCAGCCAGATGCCTTGGAGCCAGATGATCAGCATGAATTGCAGGCCGCCCTGCGCCATCGCCGCGAGCAGGTTGCTCAGGTTGCCCATCGTGAACATGCGGATGCGGAAGAGCGAGAGCCGGAACATCGGATTCTCCACCCGCTGCTCGACGACCACGAAGAGCGCGAGCAGGATCAAACCGCCGACGATGCCCGCGATCACCCACGGGTTCCGCCACCCCATGTCCGACGCGCCGTACGGCTCGATGCCGTAACTGAGCGCGACGAGCAGGACGGTCAGCCCGCCGGCGAAGAGGAGGTTGCCGAGCACGTCAATCTTCTGGCGCAGCCGCGCGCGGGCGGTTTCGTGCAGCATCAGATAGGCCCAGACGGTGCCGATGATCCCGAACGGCACGCTGACCAGGAAGACCAGCCGCCAGTTGAACGCGGCGAGCAGCCCGCCGAGGATCAGGCCGATGAACTGCCCGGCGATGCCGCAGACCGTGTTGACGCCGAGCGCCAGCCCCCGCTCGTTGGCCGGGAAGGCGTCGGTGAGGATCGCCGTCGAGTTCGCGAAGAGAAACGCCCCGCCGACGCCCTGGATGAGCCGGTAGATGATCAGTTGCATCGCGGCGGCGTTGCCGCTGCCCTGGATGAAGAAGAGCAGGATCGAGCCGAGCGTGAAGACCGCGAAACCGGCGTTGTAGAGCCGCACGCGGCCGAACATGTCCGAAATCCGCCCGCAGGTGACGAGCAGGACGGCGGTGATCACCAGGTAGCCCAGGAGCGACCAGAGCAGATAGCCCGTCTCGCCGGGGGCGAGCGGGTTGATGCCGATGCCCCGGAAAATCGCCGGCAGCGCGATCAGGATGATGCTCGAATTGAGCGCGGCCATCAGGATGCCGAGCGTCGTGTTGGAGAGCGCGATCCATTTGTAGTCAATGTGCGCCATCCGGCGTGTCGTGTGCGGCGTTTCCGTCATAAGAAAAAAGCCCCCTCGTCCCTTAATGCCCGGCCCGCGCCGGTTCCGGCTCGCGCGCGGTCGCGGTCGTCGCCATCGCGCCGTCGCCGACGACATGTTCCAGCAGATCGGCGAGCAGGCGTTGCTCTTCCGGCGCGAGGGCGCGGATGCGCTCGCCCACGACGCTCTCGTCGAGCAGCGCCCGGTCCTCCAGGGCCGCCAGGCCGCGCGGCGTCACGCGGATGTTGATTGTGCGGCGATCGGCGGCATCGTAGACGCGCTCGATCACGCCGCGCTCGACCAGCCGGTCCACCACGCCGGTCGCCGTGGAGCGCGGGATATCCAGCGCCTCGGCGAAGCGGCTGATCGGCACGGTGCCGAGATCGCGCAGCACGCGCAGGGCGCGCAGGCCCGCGAGCCGGACGCCGTATTTCTCCAGGATCGCCAGTTGCAGCGGCTCCGCGAGGATCACCGCCCGGACATAGGCGATCAGCGCGCGATCCGCATCGTTCCGTCTCCGTTGATCGGTCATCCCGCCCTCCCCCCCCCTTACTACGACTACCCGTACTATGCGGTATACCGTACTATCTGTCAAGCCTCCGACAGCCAGATAGCACTCGGTTCAGCAAACAAGAATCCCGGTGGTGGCGGGCTTCAGCATGTCACAGAGAGGCAGGCTGAAGCCCGCCACCACCGGGATACAAAGAGCCGCCCCGATGGGGAGCGGCCCTTCGCATCCCTGATTTGCTCAGATTGCTTGGCGGTTGCCAGAGGCCGCGCGGACAATCCAGTCCACGATCAGCCCGACGACGAAGGCAACCAATACGGCCCACCAGAAACCGGCGCCGCTGACGAAGAAGCCCATGATGATCCCGGCGATCACGCCGCCGATCAACCCGGCGATCAGGTCCGTGCCCATCCCCGTTCCGCCCGAGCGGACCATCGAATGGATGAGCCACCCGGCGATCAAGCCGACGATGATCCAGAGGACAACGCCCCAGAACCAGTTGGCGCCGGCCAATGACGCGAACACGACCATGCTGCACCTCCTCTGCCGACCGGCGGGACACGCCGACGGCGGATAGATCATGGACCGTGGGGAGCGTGACCGAAAGGCCGGAGACCGCAAGCGTCGGCAGCAATTCCGCGCTGCCCGCGTACCCATGATTCGTACGACTACTCGTATTGTACGATGAGTCGTATGACTTGTCAACGAATCTCAGTGGTGGCGGGCTTCAGTCCTGCGCGTTTGTGCGTGTTGTTCCTGTTGTTCCCGTTGTCAGTTCGCGCTGCGCATCGCATTGCTCATTGCTCATTGCTCATTGCTCGTTGCTTTCACAGCACATCGTCCCACGCGGTCGTCTCCCAGTTGTCCTTCGCGTCGGGGTCGGGCATCCACGGGGGGAGGGTGAGGAGCAGGCGTTCCGCCGCGCCGTTCACGAACGGCTCGTAGAGATGGCGGAGACGGCGCAACTCTTTCTCGGCCGCCGCGCCCTCCCGCACCGGGACGCCATTCGCCGCCAGGATCGCGCGCATCTTCGCGACATCGCCCGGTGGGAGACGGTCGGCGGTCGGCTTGATCGGCGGCGTGTTGAGGTATTGGCAGATGTCCACGATGGCGTGCCGCGCCATCGCGAAGACGAGCCGCGCCGGGCCGACGGGCGCGCCGTCCACGCCGACGAGCACGAGCGCCGAGACATCGAGCATGGCGGTCAACGCCGCCAGCCACGACTGGTTGTCGTGCTGCGAGCGGAAGTAGGCGAGGGAAGGGTAGGAGAGCAGGCTTTCCAGCAGTTCGCCGCACCAGCGCTCCCATTCGAGCATCAGGGGGCGGAGCGCGGCGAGGTCGTCGTACTCCCCGAGGCGGCGGAGCAGTTCGACGGCGCGCGGCGGCGACCCGGCCCGCGCGTCGAGCAGCGAGATCGCCACCTCGCGCCGCGAGAATGCCTGATAGAGGATCGGCAGGTAGGTGATGACGAGGCCGAGGAAGCCGAAGCCGACGCCCGCCTCGATGACGGTGACAACACGCGCGAGCGTATTCTGCGGGATCACATCGCCCAGCCCGAGCGTGAAGAAGGTCGTGCCGCTCTCGTAGAGATCGGTGCCGAAACTCTGCTTGCCGCCCGCAGTCAGGATGTGGGAGCCGCCCCCCCATTGCAGGATGCCGAAGCCGAGGATCAGCCCGCACGCCCAGACGACGAGCAGGACGATCAGCGAGAGCGGCCCGTAGAGGCTGAGATACGTATCCCGCCGCCGCTTGCCGCGCCGCTGCCCGAACGACCATGCCATCCATGTGTAGCGGTAGAAGAGCCGGGTGAGCCGGAATTGCCGGTTGACGCGCCGGGGCAGGATGATCGTCTCGAAGGCATCCCACAGGACGGTGACGACGATCAGTACGCCGACGACAGCCACGATCATCCGCACCGGCGATTCCCTCCCCACGACACCCCGCGACCCGTCCTCCTTCAACAAGCGGCGATGGGGCGCCATTATTCCACGCCCGGCACGGCGAGACGCCACCCCATCATCGCGGGGTGGCGTCTCGCCGTGCCGGACTAGCGGTTACCGATGCGACGGGAGCGCGCTCGGCGGTGACCCGCCCTGCGATCCTGCGTTCGATCCTCCGTCGCCGCCCCGGCTGCCGGGGCTGCCCCCGTGCGATCCGCCATCGCCTCCTCCGTGCGATCCGCCATCACTACCGCCGTCGCCGCCCCGGCGGCCGGGGCCGCCCTCGTGCTGGATGCCGTACGTGTAGGACGCGGGGAGCGCTACCGACTGGCCGCCGCCCGAGACGATCACATCAACCGCCCCCTCCGACGCGTGTGCGGGGGTCGTCGCGCTGATCGTCTTGCCGTTCAGCACCCGCACATCGGTTGCCGGAGCGCCGCCAATGGTGACGGTCATGCCCGCCGTGAAGCCCGTTCCCTCGATGACAATGCGCGCGCCGCCGGTGGTCGGGCCGGACGAAGGCTCGACCTTTTTGACCGAGAGCGCGCCACTGGCGGGCGGCCCGCTCCCCCCGGATCCGGTGTACGTGAAGGCACGGGGCAGCGTGCCGCGCTCACTCCCCACGTTCTGCACCGCGACGTTGACCGTCCGGCCGTGGTTCGTGGCGGGCGTCGTCGCGGTGATGGACATCGCGTCGTTCACCACGACATTCGTCGCCGCCGCGCCGTCGAAGAAGACGCGCGCGCCCGGTTGGAAACCGGCGCCCGTGATCGTGACGACCGTGCCGCCGGCGACAGGCCCGGAGGCGGGGCTGATGCCGGTGACGGTCGGCGGGCCGACGTAGGTGAAGCCGCCGACCTGCGTCGCGCTCTGCCCGTCCGGATTCGTGATGACGACGTTGACCGCGCCCGCCGCGTGCATCGGTGCGGTCATGGCGATCGTCGTTCCATTGACGACGACGATGTTCAGCGCGGCGACGTCGCCGAACGTCACCGTCGCCCCCGGCTGGAAGTTCGTACCCGTGATGACGACCGGGGTCGTCTCATCGTCGTCCGTCGAGCCGGTCGCCGGGGTGATCGCCGTGATCGTCGGCCCGGCGATGAAGGTGAACGCGCCGGGCGCGGTCGCGGTGTCGCCCGGTGTCGTGACGGCGACATCAACGCTGCCTACGGCGTGCGCCGGGGTCGTCGCGACGACCGTCGTATCATTCGTGGCGGACACACCGGTCGCCGCGACCCCACCGAAGGCGACGGCGGTGACGCCCGTCAGATTCGTGCCGGTGATCGTGACGGCGGTGCCGCCTGCCGCAGGTCCGGTCGTCTGGCCGAGGGACGCGATGGTCGGCGCGGCGACGTAGGTGAAGCCGTTTGCCAGCGCGCCGACCTGCGTGTCCGGGTTCGTGATCGCCACGGCCACCGCGCCCGCGATGTGATCGGGCGGCGTCGCGCTGATCGTGGTGTCGTTGACGACCGAGGCGTCCGGCGCCGCGACGCCATCGAAGGTGACCGCCGCGCCGGGCTGGAATCCCGTGCCGGTGATCGTCACCATGCCGTTGCCGGCAAGCGGCCCGGCGGCCGGCGCGACGGCCGTGACCGTTGGCGCGGCGACGTAGGTGAACGATCCGACGGTGAGCGGCCCGTCGGAGAATGCGACGGTGAGGTCCACGGAACCGGCGGCGCCGGGTGGCGCGGTCGCGGTGATCTGCGTGTCGTCGGTGATCGTAAACGCGGCGGCGGGTGCCGTGCCGAAGGAAACCCCCGTCGCATCGGTCAGGCCCGTGCCCGTGATCACCACGTTCGTGCCGCCCGCCGCCGGGCCGCTCGTCGGGGCGAAGCTCGTGACCGTCCCGGCGGCGAGGGCGACGCCCGGCGCGATGACCGCGCAGAGTGCGGCCAGTAACGCGGCGACGAGGCTCCATCGCGCCGCGCGACCGACCCCACGCAATCGTGTCCCCTGCTCTCTCATTCTCTGTCCTCCATACGACGCTATTGGGAGGGCGCCGCCATGCCATCTTCCCTCGCATTCTTCTCAACGCGCGGATCGCGAAAATGTGACGTTCGGTAAAAACATAGATCAAAGTACAATGACTGTTAACCGCAGGGGTTCTTCATTGTCGCTATCCGGGGAATCCTCACCCCCGGCCCCTTCCCTCCGAGGGAA
>JAICIL010000029.1 GCA_025924435.1 Chloroflexia bacterium
CGAAGTCGCCGTGGAGCATCTTCGGCTTGCCCTCCTCGATGATCCGAATCGCGGATTTCCGCCGTCCCGACGCGATGCGGCCATCCATCGCCGTGAGGCCGACGGCATTGACGCCGAGCGCCTGCAATTTCTCGACGAGCCGCTTGTTGATGCGGCCCGCATAGGCCATCAGGAAAGCATCCATCGTCTCCGCGTCCGTGAAGCGGCTCACCTGCCCCGTCGCGCTCGTCACCTGCCGGACGGGGATGCCGAGCCGCTCGCAGAGGTCGTCCAGCTCCTTATTGCCGCCGTGGACGAACACCACCCGCTCCCCGCCGCGCACGACCGCCGCGAGGTCCGCGACGAACGCCTCCGTATCTATCCCCCGGCTCCCGCCGAGTTTAATCACCAGCATGGGTCCTCCTGATAATTGAACCGCCAAGGCACCAAGGACGCCAAGAGAATGCAGGGGAAGAGAACGCGGTACGAATTATTCTCTTTCCGATCTTGGCGTCCTTGGCGCCTTGGCGGTTCACGTTCCCTTCCCTAAACCGGGTGCAGGCCGGCGAATTCGAGCGACGCGGTCTCCGGGAAGCCGCAGCGGATGTTCATCGAATGGACGGCCTGCCCGGCGGCACCCTTCATGAGGTTGTCAATCGCGGCGAGGACGACGACGCGGTTGGAGTGCGGGTCGCGCTCGAAGCCGACATCGCAGTAATTCGAGCCGGTGAGGATTTTCGGCTCCGGATTGCGGTGGATGCCGCTCGCCTCCTTGACGATCCGCATGAACGGCTCGCCCTTGTACGCGCCCCGGTAGATCTTCCAGAGATCCTTGTCTTCCAGCGGCTCCTTCAGGAAGGCATGGCTCGTCGTCAGGATACCGCGCACCGCCTCGACGCTCGTCACGGACATGGCGATCGGTTGGGCGCGGCCCGCGACCGTCAGTTCTTGGATTACTTCCGCGCTGTGCCGGTGCCCGGTCGGCTTGAAGGAGCGGATAACGCCCGACCGCTCCGGGTGGTGCGAGGCGAGGCCGCTCTCGCCGCCCGCGCCGGACGACCCGGTCTTCGATTCGATCACGACGGGCATGTTCTGATCGAGGACGCCCGCCCTGGCGAGCGGATAGAGGCCGAGGATCGCCGCCGTCGCGTTGCAGCCGGGCGAGGCGATGTACCGCGCGTCGCGGATCTCGTCCCGGTGCAACTCCGGCATGCCGTAGACGAATTCGCCGAGCAGTTCCGGCTTCGCGTGCGCGTGGCCGTACCACATGGGATAGTCGTCCGGGTTGCGCAGGCGAAAATCCGCGGAGAGGTCAATGATAACATTGGCCTTGTCGAGAAATTGGTCAACCTTGCCCATCGTCACGCCGTGCGGCGTGCAGAGGAAGAGCACATCAACGGGTTCGAGCGCCTCCATCGGCGTGAAGGTCAGATCCGTCCTGCCGCGCAGGTTCGGGTGCATGCTCCGCACGAATTTCCCCGCCTGCCGCTCGCTCGTCACCTGCTGGATTTTCACGCTCGGATGCCCGAGCAGGAGGCGCACCAACTCGCCGCCCGCGTATCCCGACCCACCGACAATGCTCGCCGTCACCCGTTCCATATGATGTACCTCACTACGAGTAGCCGGTAGTCAGAACGCGACATACGATCATCCGTATATCCGTGATGCACGCCGGTAGCCCAATGGGATTTCTGTCAACCGACTACTGGCTACCGACTACTCGTCAAATGCCACACGCCGCCCCGTCTGTACCGCCTCGCGGACGATGCTCGCCCGCCCCGCCAATCGCGCGAATTCTTCGGGCGTGTAGCAGAGAATATCCGCCGCGTACGCCACCGGCCAGCACGCGTACGCCGCGACCAGTCGCTCCACCCAGCCATACGCCCCGAACTCCGGCGCGACGACGATCAGATCGAAGTCGCTGTGCGGATGCGTCGCCGCGCCGCGCGCCCGCGCGCCGTACCAGACGAGCGTTGCAACGGCGAACCCGCGCGCCCGGAGCGTCGTGATAAATGTCCGCACGACCTCCGCATCGGCGGGATGCGGCGCGGCACTCACGCGCTCGCCTGTTCGTGCCCCGCGATTGCCAACTGCTCGCGCGCCCACGTCAGCGTCTCGCGCGCGGTGAGCAGCGCGGCGCTCGCTTCCTCCATCGCGCGGACCTGCGCGTCGCCGTGCGCCGTGCCGGGGTAGCGACCGGCGAGGTAATACGCATACAACTCGACCAGGCGCGAGAGCATCGCTACCGGGATACCGACCTCCGTGCCGATTCGCCGCAGGTCGTGGGTGCGCGCGGGCAGTTCGCCCGTCCGCTCGACCAACAGCCCCTTCAGCGCTTTCTCCACCGATTGCTGCGCGTGCAGGGCCATCGCATGGTACTGCCCGGCATCGAAGAGGACTCGCGCCGCGTCGAGATCCTCCGTGGCGGACGCCAACCATTCCGCTGTTTCTTCGCGCATCGTTCGCCGCCTTTACTCTGTCCCGCGCTCGGCGGCCGCGCCCGCGCGCGCGCCGTGCGCCTGCCGCGCCTTCGCGGCAACATAGTCGAGGATTTCGCCCGCGATATCAACCTCGGTCGTCTCCATCAGGCCGTGGAACTCCGCGCCGACATTGATTTCGATCACCTTCAGCCCCTCGTCCGTCTCGACGAGGTCAACGCCCATGATCTCGCCGCCGACGGCCCGCGCCGCGTGCAGCGAGATCCCCTCGATCTCCGGCGTGATCGGCGCGTGCGACGAGGTGGCGCCGCGCGCCGTGTTCGTCACCCAGTGCTTCGCGTTGCGGTACGAGGCCGCGATGGCGCGATCCCCGACGACGAAGACGCGGATGTCGCGCCCCGGCTTCTCGATGTACTCCTGGATGTAGAAGATCGAGTGGTGGAACGAGCCGAGCACCGCCTTGTGCTCCAGCACCGCCTCCGCCGCCGCGCGGGTGTTCACCTTCGCCAGGAGCCGCCCCCACGAGCCGGTATTCGGCTTCAGCACCGCCGGGTAGCCCAACTCCTCGATGGCGTCGAGCGCGGATTGCGGCGTGTAGGCGACCATCGTCCTGAGCGTCGGCACACCCGCCTCGACAAACGCGAGCGTCGTCTGGAACTTGTTGTCGCAAATCTGGCTCGCCGCGAACGAGTTGACCGTCGGGATGCCCCACGACGAAAGCAGCCGCAGGGTATATTCGGCGCGCGAGTGGACGAGCGAGCGGTCGAGCACGACATCCACAGCCGGGAACGTGCGGCGGCCGAGGTCGAAATGCACCTCGCGGTCGTAGACGGGCACGACTTCGATGCCCCGGTCGGCGGCACGGGCGAGGATGTTCTTCTCCTCGACGCGCACCTGCGAGAGCAGAATTCCCAGCCTCATCGCTTCATCCGCCCCTCCCGCGCATCTGCGCCGCGAACTCGCCGAGCGCGGCATCGAGGGCGGCAATCGCATGGCCGTATTCCGCGAGGTCGATGTGCTCGTCCGGTGTGTGGTCGAGGGAGGAATCGCCGGGGCCGTAGGCCGCCATCTGGCACCGCCACGCCGGGCCGACGACATTCATGTCCGCCGTCCCCGTCTTCGACTTGAAGCGCGGCTTCCCGCCCGCTGCGCGCACGCCCGCCAGGAGCGAGCGGACGAGCGGCGTGTTCTTCTCGCAGCGATACGCCGGTACCGGCGGCTCCAGCAACGTGAGATGCCCGTCACCGGCGGCGTTGCGCAGTTCGTGATACAACGCATCCGGCGCGACGGATACGGGCAGGCGCACATTGATCTCCATCCGCGCGCGCTGCCGCAGCCCGTCGCCCTCGGACGCAAAGGCGCGCAGCGTCGGCTCGACCCGCCCGATCACCGATGCCGTCTCGCCGTTGAGGGCTTCGCAGACGGCGACCATCGCGTTCCACGCGCCGACCGCCACCTGCGGCGCGGGCGGTTGCTGCCCCGCCCCATGCGCGTTCGGCTGATCCAGTTCGTACCGCAGTTGCATGCTCCCCTTGTAGCCGAGGACGACGCTCTCCCACGCGCCCGGCTCGCCGATGATGCAGGCATCCGGCGCGGGCATCGTCTCGGCGAGGAAATGCGCGCCCGGCGAGTGCGCCTCCTCGCCGATGCCGCCGATCACCGTCGCGCGCAGGCCATCGAGCGCGCCGCGCCGGTACGCACGCGCCGCCGCCGCGACGAAGGTCGCCAGCGGCCCTTTGGCGTCCACGCTCCCGCGCCCGTAGAGCAGATCGCCGCCCTCGATGCGCACCGGAAACTGGCCGGGCACCGTGTCAATGTGGCCGAGCAGGACGACGTGCGCGGGGCCGCTCCCAATCGTCCCGATTGCGTTGCCGATGCCGTCAATGTGCGTCAGGAAATCGCGCCGCGCCATCTCCGCGCACAAGTACGTCACCGCCTCCCGCTCGCCGGGGTTGACGCTGGGGATCGCGACGAGATCGTGGAGGAGCGCGATTTCATCGGCGGCGGGCATGGGTGTCTCGCTCATGGGGCGCTCGCCCCCGCGAGGTGCGCCCCCCGCCGGGCGGCGGAGAGGACGTAATCCGCGATCGCCCCGGCGATGTCCGCGCCCGTCGCCTGCTCCGTCTCGCGGAACTCGACCGCGTAGTTCACCTCACCAACCAACGGGCCGCGCTCCGGGTGTTCGAGGATGTCCACCGCCAGCACGCCGCCGACGTACCCGGCGATGGCGCGAGAGGCGCGCATCGCGACATCGTAGACCGCCGTGGACGCCTCGATCGGCGCGACCTTCAGGTGGCGCTGCGCGCCGATCCGCCAGCCGCCGCCGCTGCGCGATTCGACGGAGAGCACCTGCCCGCCGACGACCGTCGCGCGCAGATCGCGCCCCGGCTTCGGGATGTACTCCTCGATGAAGAAGACCTCGTGGTGCGCCGAGCCGAGCGTCGCCTTGTGCTCCAGCACCGCCTCGGCGGCGTCGCGGTCCTCGATCAGCGAGACGAGTTGCCCGCCCGTGCCGATGATCGGCTTGAGGACGACCGGGTAGCCGATCTGCTCCATCGCCTCGACCGCCGCCTTGGGCGAGAAGGCGATGCGGACGGCGGGCACCGGCACGCCGGCCTCGCTGAGCACCGCCGTCTGCCGCAGTTTGTTGCTGCACAGGTTGATGACGGCGGGCGTGTTCACCGTCGGGATACCGGCGGCCTGGAAGAGCGTCGTGACGTACCGCGAGCGCGAGAGATGCAGGGAGCGGTCGAGGATCGCGTCGAACTGGCCGCGCGCGTCCGTGTGCGGGTCGAAGATGAGCATGTGATCCGGCACCAGTTCCACGGACGCGCCGCGCGCCGCGATCGCGGCGACAATCCGCTTCTCATCCGTCCGCATCCGCGTCATCAAGATCGCCACCCGCTGCATCGCTCGCTCCGCTCGCTTCAGGACTGAGCGATGAGGACTGAGGGCTGAGGAACGGCGATTCCCCACTCAGTCCTGAGTCCTCAGTCCTCAGTCCTCGTTTATTCGCCCCAGTCTTCCTCTTCTTCGGGCGCGAGTTGCAGTTCGAGCGGCTCGATCTCGACGACTTCGAGTTCGACGCCGCACTCCGGGCACTGGATGATCTCACCCTTGGTGAGGCCGGAGACTTGCCACTCCGCGCCGCATTCGGGGCATTCCGCCGTCACTGTCGTCACCGTCATCGCCGCGCTCCTTTCCGGGATTCAGACTCCCTGTTCCGCCCTCGCGACGAGGGCGGTAATCGCACCCGCGAACGCGTCCCGCTGCCGTTCCGCAATGGCGCGTTCTTCGTCAATCCACTGTTTGAGATGCGCCAAACCGAGGTTGCCGCTCGCGCCGCGATGCGTCCGCTCGCGCAGCGCCGCGTCCGCGTCAACGGGCGGCAGATCGTCCGCGATTTTCGCGACTTTGCGGTAGGCGTCGCGGAAGGGCATCCCCTGCTTGACGAGTTCGTACGCCATATCGGTCGCGAAGAGTTCGGGCGAGCAGGCGGCGCGGATCGCCGCCTCGTTCACTGTCGTCTTGCCGATCGTCAGCGCGCAGATCGCCAGCGCGTCATTGACCGTGTCGAAGGCGCGGATCATCGGCCCCTTCGTCTCCTGGAAATCAATGTTGTAGCCGGAAGGCAGCCCCGCGATGATGCCGGCGATCTGCTGCTGCAAGGCGAGCACGGTGTGCGTCCGGCCGCGGACGAGTTCCATCAGATCCGGGTTGCGCTTCTGCGGCATGATGCTGCTCCCGGTTTCGAGTGTCTCGGACATCCGCATGAAGTTGTACTCGCTCGTCACGAAGAGCAACATGTCCTGCGCGAACTTCGAGAGGTCGAGCATCACCTGTGCCAGCGCCTGCACGGCGAGCAATTCGAACTTGCCGCGCGCGTTCTGCGTGTAGAGGACGTTGTTCTGCACCTTCGCGAAGCCGAGCAGGTCGCTCGTCAGTTGCCGGTCAATCGGCAGATTGACGCCGTACGAGGCCGCCGAGCCGAGCGGATTCTGATCGGTGATCTGGTACGCCGTCTTCAGCGGCGCGAGATCGTCCATGAGCGATTCCGCGAAGGCGCTCGCCCAGAGGCCGACCGAGGAGAGCATCGCGCGCTGCATGTGCGTGTAGCCCGGCATCGGCGTCCACTCCTCGCGCGCGGCGAAGGCATCGGCGGCGTCAATGACATTTGCCATCGTCGTGAGGAGTTCGCCCTTGGTGTAGAGCCGGGTATCCACCAGCACCTGATCGTTGCGCGAGCGCGCGGTGTGGATCTTCTTCCCGGCGTCGCCGGTCGTCTCGGTCAGGTGGTTCTCGATCTTCGTGTGGACGTCCTCGTCCCCCTCGGCGAGCGTGAATGCGCCCGCGTCGTACAGTTCGAGGATGTGCGCGAGTTCCGTGAGCAGTGCGTTCGCTTCGTTTCCCGACAGGATGCCGATGCGGTGCAGCATGATCGCGTGCGCCATCGAACCCCAGACATCGGCGGGCACGAGGCGGTTGTCGAGCACGGCGTCGTCGCCAATCTCGTACCGCTCGGCGAGCGCGTCGAGTTGGTATTCCTTCTGCCAGAGTTTCGGCCCGGATGTCGCCACTCAGCCCTCCCCCGCGGTTGATGCGCCGCCGCGCGCCGCCTTCCAGCGGGCGTCGCGCTTGGCGAGCAGTTCGAATGGCAGGGCGCGCACCTGCGCCGCCGGGCCGCACCACCGCTGGTCGAACGACGCCGACTGGATGGAGCGCACTTCCTCGAAATAGAGCGACGAGGGCGACCGGCGGCTGAGAATTGTCATCGTCCCCTTGTAGAGTTCGATCTCGTACGTGCCGTTCACCGGCCCCTGCGACTGCACGATAAAGGCATCGAGGTCCGCCTTCAGCGGCGTGAACCACTCCGCCCCGAAGACGAGGCTGGACCACTGCGCGTCCACCATCTTCTTGAACTGGATCTCGTCGCGCGTCAGCGTCAACTGCTCCAGATCGCGGTGCAGCGCAAGGATGATCGCGGCGGCGGGCGCTTCGTAAATCTCGCGGCTTTTCAGGTCCATGATGCCGTCCTCGATGATGTCAATGCGGCCGAGGCCGTTCGCCCCGCCGACATCGTTGAGGATCGGCACGAGTTCCGCGAGCGGCATCCGCTGCCCGTTGATCGCGGTCGGCACGCCCGCCTCGAAGGTGAGCGAAAGCGTGGTGGCGACATCGGGCGCGTGATAGGGCGGCGTGTACCAGAGCCAGATGTCGTCCGGCAGTTCGGTGTCGAGCGTGATCCCACCGGAGGCGATGGAGCGGCACCACATCGTCTTGTCCTCGCCGCCGAGGATCACCTCCTGAATCGGGATGCCGTAGTGCTCGCAGAGCGCCATCTCCTCCAGCCGCGTCAGGTTGAGATCGCGCACGGGGATGAGGATGCGGAGGTCGGGCGCGAAGAGTTTGAAGGTGTTCTGCGCGCGGTACTGGTCGTTTCCCTTGCCGCTCGAACCGTCCACAATCGCGTCGCAGCCGAGTTGGGCGGCGTATTTCGCGGCGGTCGCGCCGATTAGTTGGCGGGTCATGCTCGTCGCGCACGGGTAGCCGTCGTAGTCCACGTTGGCGCGGATCGCCTTCGCCAGCCACTCGGTGAACTCGGCGCGGGCGTCGAGGAAGCGGAGATCGAGGCCGAGCGTCTCCGCCCGCTCGCGCGCCCGGAGCAGTTCGTCCTCGCCCTGCCCGACATCCACCGTGATCGCGACGATTTCCGCCGCGTGGTAATGCTCCCTGAGGAGCGCCGCGCAGATCGCGGAATCGAGACCGCCCGTCCAGCAGAGGACGGCTTTGGCGATGGGCGCGGCGGGGTTCGCCGCCACCTTCGCCAGCGCGGATTCCACATGCTGTGTCGTGTCCAGTACGACGCCCGTCATCTCCGCCCCTCCTCGCGCATCCCGCCGAGGCCCGCGCGCAGTGAGCCGTGAACAGCAAAAAACGCCCCATCGTCCTCCGCATCCCGGAGGGACGAGAGCGTATTGTAGCGCATCCCGTGGTACCACCCTCGTTGCCGGAGAATCACCCCCCCCAGCCACTCGTATCGGCGCTGTTCTGTCGTGGGCGCCACCCACCGCCACCTACTTGCGCGATCTCGCTGCGCTTTCTTCGGTGGGCCGCTCCGGGGCGCGTTCGCCGCTCGCTCTGCCGTTCCCAGGCTCCCACACTCCCTGGCTCGCTGTCGGCCGCGCGGCGGATACTCCTCCCCCTCATCGCGGGATATTCAGTTAGATTGTCGAAAATACCACACCGATCCGGCAGCGTCAAATTCTCACCGCTCGTGTCTGGAGGATGGTGTCCGCCTCGCGACAGAATTTCTGCTATACTGAACGACAGCGGGCGAACAGAGGAGGAGATACATGCTTGTTAAGCTTGGACAACGCGGCACGGTGACATTGCCAAAAGACATTCGCGAAGGATTGCCGGAACAGAGTTTGTTTGAGGCGGTTCGCCGCCCGGACGGCGTGATCGAGTTGCGTCCGCAACACACGATTGATGCTTCACAGGCATGGTTCTGGACGGAACGCTGGCAGCAGATGGAGCGCGAGGCCGACGAATCATACGCCGCAGGGCGGTGGAAGCGATTCGACGACGCCGAGAGCCTGATCGCCTACCTCGACGCCGACCTCGAATCATGAAGTTCGATGTTGAGGATGACTTCGTTGCCGATTATCGGCGGCTGACGAACGAGGAACGCGCATTATTTCGTCGGGCCATTCGACAGATCAATGAGGCGTATGATCAGCGCGGCGACCAGCCGATCCCGCGCTGGCCTGCGTCACTCCGAGTCAGGCGCATGAACGATACGCCGGGCGTCTGGGAATTGACATGGTCATTCTCCGGCCCCGATGGCCGCGCCACGTTTTCATTGCTCACCGTTGACGGCGAAGTTGTCCTCAAGTGGCGTCGCATTGGCGACCATAGTATCTTCACGCGCCCGTAATCGAAAGATCTCGGACCTATTGGACGCGAGAGCCACGGATACTCGCCTGACGTTAGGCGATACGATACCAACCTCATGTGACTCGGCTCACATCAAACGCCGCCCGCTCCATGAAGTTGACTGTGTCCACAACGACGATGCCGTCGGTGATCGCGCTTGGCATGGAGCCGAGCGGGCGGGGGCGGGTACGGTCCACGGTCGTGAAGCGTGCGACTTCCGGGTTGGCGCTCATCGTTCTCCACCTTTCCGATGGTGTGCGACGCTCGGACGTAGCGAGGGCGCCCTTCACGGCGCTTCGGCACCGATCGCCTGGCGCAGCGCCGCGCCGTGGCGCTCGATCTCGCCGATCGCCAGGTACTCGATCAACTGCGCGACGGTCATCGGCTGCCCACCGTCCATGAGGGTCGCTACGCGTTCGAGTTGGGCATCGGTCAGGCGGCGGTATGTTTGCGCTGCCGTCGCGCCATTCTGCCGCAGGAGCGCCACCGTCGCTTCTTTGGTGACGTCCGCGAACTGCTCGGCGTGGCGCGCGTTCGTCGCGTCCATCATCTGCGGCGTCATCCGGTGTGGCTCCTGCCCCGCCGCGACCGCCTCGATCGTCCCCATGATCGCCGCCTCGCCCACCGCGATGTGGTGCGCCTGCACCCCGACCGTCCAGCCAGTGTCCGCGCAGATCGCCCGCCACTGCTCGGGCGTGCATGGCTGGATCGTGGCGATCAGCGCGTCGTTCGCCCGTGCGAACCGCCATGCGAGCGCCCGCGCCCGCTCGCTCGTGGCATCCTCTTTCGCCGGTTCGGGGCGGCTGCCCGCGCCGCCGTAGATCACCTCCGTGCCGTACTTCGCATTGAGGGCGAGCATCGTCTCCATGTCCGGCTGCGCACCGGGTGGGAATGCCGCGCCCAGCTCGCGGAGGAAATCGAGCAACTCCGGGGAGAGGACCTGCAACATCGTCCCCCGCGTCGGCCCGATGTTCTCGAAGCGGTGCGCCGCGCCGCCCGGCGCGTGCACGACCGCGCCGGGACCCGCACGGAACGTCGAGATGCCGTTCGCGTCCTGCTGCGTGAAGGCGAACTCGCCGGAGAGCACATAGGCCGTCTCGTTGCCGGGGTGCGCATGCAGCGGCGGCCCGCCGCCCGGCGCGACGGAGAAAGTGACGAGCGCATAGGCGCCGCCCGTCTCCGCGCCGACGACCTTGACGACGGCCTCCTCGTCGAAGATGCGGATCCGCTCACCCGCATCGGGCGAGACATACGAGCAGCCAATCGCGGTCGCGACATTCGTTGCCATGCCGATCCCTCCTCATCGTGCATCGCGTCTCATCACGCATGGTCGAAACATCCGGGTCACTGCGCCGGCGCCTCCTTCCCGCCGGGTTGCTCGATAGGTCGGTGCGGATCCCACGCGGCCCGCAAGACCGCGATCACAACGGGGACGAGGCTGGCGAAGCGATGCGAGACGGGCGGCGTGGCCGTCTCCTTGCCCAGCGTCTCCGCGATGATCCCGTGCCGCAGCGCCAGGAGGAAGTCGCGCGCCCGGTCGGGCGGCAGACCGGGCGCGATCACGCCCGCGGCGATCATCTCCGCAATCGCCCGCTCCGCCTCGACGCCGATGCGCACCGCCACTTCCATGCTTGCCGCGCCGGGTATGAAGCCAGGCACGGGCGCATCGAACACAAGATGGTAGAGGTCCGGCTCGGCGAGGGCGAGATCGAGCCGCGCCGCGAACCACGCCTGTAGCCGCTCCCAACCCGGCGGGTATGCCTGCCACACGCGCGCGTCCGCCTCGTGGAAGAGGATGATGCCGTGCAGATAGAGCGCGTCGTAGAGCGCCGCCTTGCTCGGGAAGTATTCGTACAAGGAGGGGGCGCGCATCTGCAGGCGGCGGGCGACTTCGGTGAGGTTGAGCGCGGCAGCACCCTGCTCCTGCATGACGGCGCGGGCGGCGGCGAGGATATTGGCGAGCATCTCGTCCCGGTTGCGCTGGCGGCGCTGGCGAGGGGAGAGTGGGAAGGACGGTGCGGCGGCATCGGCGGGCACGGGCAACCTCACTCCTATCGAGAGAAGGATAGCCTAATGGTATTAGGATAAGCGGAAGTGGGTGCGTTGTCAAGAAGGAGCGGGCGGGATCCGGAGCACGAACCATCGCGTTACACACCGCTGCGTCATGCCGCAGATCGCCGCACGCGACGCGCAACGGCTTTTTCAACGGGCCCATCCCTTGTGCATGGGCATTCCACACGATGAACCGTTGATGCGTGCATCTCCACGGCGATGGTGGTGTGCTACAATGGCACGGATATGTACGTACACCATAGGAGGCGGCGCACGGATACCTTCGATATTGCGCTGATCGTCGCGGCCCTCGGCGTGGCGGCGCTGACGTTCACGCAGCCGCCGCTCACGGTGATCGCGGACATCGTCGCGCTCTATGCGGCGTCGGTGCTGGCTGGTATCCTGTATCGTCCGGTGGCGAACCTCGCCGTGGTGCGCTTCTTGCCGGACAAGGACCATCTGACGGTGCGGCTGGCCGTTTTCGTGCTGCTGCTCGTCGGCGGCGCGCTCGTCCTGCGGGGGTTGCTGCGGCGAGTCGCCGGGATGATGGCGGTCCCGCGCTGGGGCGCCGGGCCGCTGCTCGGCAACCTCCTGTCGGCGGCGTTATCGGTCGTGTTCGCGGTCGGCGTCGTGCTGCTGGTTGTGGTGGCATTCGTGACGGTCGCGCGCATTCCGCTGTCGGTCGGGATCGTCGCGTTCGCGCGGGAGCAGACGGCGCACTCGCACCTCGTGCCGCGCCTCGCGCAGCCGATGGCGATCTATCTCCGGCTAATCGGGTTGTTCTTCCCGAACGGGTTGCCGGATGTCTATCCGAGCGTCGCGGGGGTGGCCCACCCCGCCTGACGGGGAGTAACGTGTCGTGCCGATTGCCGCGAGTATTCTCGAAACGCTCGAATATCCGAAAGTCCTCGCGCGCCTCGCGCGGGTCTGCGACTACTCGCTGGCGCGCGAGCGGGCGGAGGCATTACGCCCCGATATGACCGTGCCCGCCGTCCGCCGGATGCTGACGGAGACGACGGAGGCGCGGGCGCTGCTCGCCTCGATCCCGGAGATCGGCGTCGGCGGCGCGCGGGATGTGCGCGAGCCGGTGCGCCTTGCGGATCTCGGCGTGACGCTCAACCCGGCGCAACTGCTCGACATCCGCGACACCGCCGCCGCCGCCCGCACGCTCCGCCGGACGATCACGCGCCTCCCGGAGGCGTCCGAGCGGTTCCCCGTCATCCTCGACCACGCCGCCGCGCTGAGCGACTTCACGAACCTCGACGCGACGATCACCGCCGCCATCTCGCCGCGCGGTGACGTGCTGGACAGCGCGTCGGACGAACTGCGGCGCATCCGCATCGGCGTCCGCACGGCGCAGGGCCGCCTGATGGAGTACATGAACAACTTCACGCGCGGCGCGCGGGCGGCGGCGTTGCAGGAGCCGATCGTCACCGAGCGCGCCGGGCGGTACGTCGTGCCGGTGCGGGCCGATCAGCGCGCGCAGGTGCCCGGCATCGTCCACGATACCTCCGCCAGCGGGCAGACGCTCTTCGTCGAGCCGATGGAGGCGGTCGAGTTGAACAACCGCTGGCGGACGCTGCAACTCGAAGAGGAACGGGAGATCGAGCGGATTTTGCAGGCGCTCACCGCGTATGTCGCGAAAGAGGCGGACGCCCTCGAACGGGCGATGGGCGGCATCGCGGCGATTGACTTCGCGCTCGCCAAGGCGCGGCTCGCGGCGGAGATGCGCGCCAACGCGCCGCGCCTCTGGACGGCGGACGACGCGCCGAGGCAGTCGCCGGAGGGCGCGCACCCGACGCTGCGGCTCGATCTGATCGAGGCGCGCCATCCGCTGCTCACCGGCGCCGTCGTGCCGACGGACATCGCGCTCGGCGACCGCTTCCGCGTCCTCGTCATCACCGGGCCGAACACGGGCGGCAAGACCGTCGCGCTTAAGACCGTCGCCCTGCTCGCATTGATGACGCAATCCGGCCTGCACATCCCCGCCGACGAGCGGAGCGTGATGCCCGTCTTCGAGAGCATCTTCGCGGACATCGGCGACGAGCAGAGCATCGAGCAGTCGCTCTCCACCTTTTCGAGCCACATGACGCGCGTGATCGCCACGCTGCGGGACGTGACGCCGGACTCGCTCGTCCTCCTTGATGAACTCGGCGCGGGGACGGACCCGGAGGAAGGCTCCGCACTCGCCCGCGCGCTGATCGCCACGCTCTTGGAGCGCGGCCCCCTGGTCATCGCGACGACGCACTACAGCGAACTGAAGTCGTACGCCTACGCGACGCCGGGCGTCGAGAACGGCAGCGTCGAGTTCGATGTGGAGACGCTCTCGCCGACCTATCATCTGACGGTCGGCGTGCCGGGGCGGTCGAACGCGCTCGCCATCGCCCAGCGGCTCGGCCTCGATCCCCTGGTGATCGAGCGGGCACGGCACTACGTCGCGCCGGAAGTCGTGCAGGTGGACACGCTTCTCGAAGGGATCAAGGGCGAGCGCGAGGCGGCGGAACGCGCCCGCTCGCGCGCCAGCCGGGACCGCGCCCAGGCGGAGCAGATGAAACGCGACGCCGCCAAGGCGCTCTTCGAGGCGGAGAAGGCGAAGCGGGATGCGCGCGCCGAGGGTCTGGCGGCGATTGACCGGGAACTGGCCGATCTGCGCGCCGATCTGCGCCGCCTCGCCCGCGAGCGCGACACTGTGAGCGTGACGCGCGACTGGATCAAGCAGGCGGATCAGCGGGCGCTTGAAACGCAGCAGCAATTGAAAGAGGCGAACGCCAAGGAGGCCGCCGCGCCGAAGCCGACGCCGCCCGCGATCATCGCCCTGCCGCCCGAAGGCCCGGATCGGCCGCTCCAGGCCGGTGATCGCGTCCTGGTCGCCGCGTTCGGCGATTCGGAAGGTCTGATCACCGTCCTCTATCCCGCCAGCGGCGAGGCGGACGTGCAGGTCGGCTCGTTCACGATGCGCCAGCCGCTCTCCGGCCTGACGCGGCTCTCCAATCGCGAGGCGACCCGACGGGCCATGCTGCGCGGCGAGCGGCCCCGCCAAACCCGGACCGCGCCGATCACCGTCCCCGCCGCGCCCGCGAACGCCTCGCTGGAAGTGGACCTGCGCGGCATGCGCGCCGTGGAAGTCGGCGAGGTGCTCGACCGCGCGCTGAACGATGCCACCCTCGCGGGGATGCCGTACCTGCGCATCATCCACGGCAAGGGCACGGGCGCGCTCCGCCAGGTCGTGCGGGACTACCTGCGCGCCAGCGCGCTCGTCGCCGGGGCGGAGTCCGCGCCGGATCAGCAGGGCGGCGACGGCGTGACAATCGCACGACTGACCGAGGGCTAATCCATGCCATTTCATTCCAAGAAACCGACCGGCGAGCAGCACCCCGACGGGAAGATCGTCCCGGTCGCCACGGTGGACAATCAGATGGTCGCCGACATGGCGCTCGGCATCCTGAAGATGCACCACATCCCCTGCATGGCGCGCGCCGGGGGGATGGGCATGGCCTGGCTCGGGCCCGCGCTGCAACCGCACGACATCCTCGTGCTGGAGGACGACCGCCCGCGCGCCGAAGAAATTCTCAAGGCGTTTTCCGATGATGAGGACGTTAAATTGCTCTGGCGGTAGTGGTTTCGTCATTGCATGGGCGAAGTCGAGCCTGATTGAATCATTCCTCGTAAGGCAATATCTCCTTCATGATCGTCGCATCACCACACCTGACTTCGCCGCTCTTTCGTACGGGCGGTTGGTGTACCGCCCGCCGCGGGTCACCACGCACGATTGCGGGGTATCGAGATGCGCTGCCGGTCTGGGGAGGGCGGTTCACGAACCGCCCGTACGCATATTTCACGCTATTGCGATCGTGGACGCAGCAACGTCGGAGCATTGCTTGTGCCGACGGACGCACCGAACAGAAATGAGAACGGAACCAGGGAAAATCAGAACAGCACAATTTCGGCATCCGATTTATCGCATCACAATGCGGTAGATTCATACGCCAGACTTGACGAACATTTGTTCGCATGAGACAATAGCGATACGCCGGAGAGGGTTGAGGCCGCACCCACCGGAGATGAATGACGGAAACGTAATCGCGACGGACGACGAAGCGGCTGGAGGTAGAGAAATGGCACGAGGATTGAACCGCGTCACGCTCATCGGCAACCTGGGCAACGATCCCGAACTGCGCTACACGGCGGACGGCATCGCGATGGCGACCGCCTCGCTCGCGGTCAACGGCTTTCGCCGCTCCCCGGACGGCGAGCGCGAAGAGTCGGTCGAGTGGTTCCGGCTCGTCTTCTTCGACCGGCAGGCGGAGACGATGAGCACCTACGGCGCGAAGGGTAAGTCGGTCTTCATCGAAGGCCGCTTGCAGACGCGCCCGTACGCCGACCGCAACGGCGTGATCCGCACGGCAATCGAAGTTGTCGTCGCGCAGTTCCTGCTCCTGGGCACAGCGAACGCGCACGCCGAAGAGGAAGCGGCGGACGTGAAGGCGGAACCGGCCGAGACTGGCACCCCGATCGCCGCCCGCTAAAACCCAACCCCCCGGCCCCCTTCCCTAAAGGGAAGGGGGCGTTATAAGGAGGATCATTCATGGCACGCAGCAATGCAGCAACCGTTGACGAGCAGCCGCAGGGGCGCTCGTTCGATGCCCCCGCGCACATGCGGAAGATTCGTACCCGGCAGGGGATGCAGGATTACCTCGATGTGAAGTGGCGCGTCGCGTGGCTCCGGGCGGAGTTCCCGACCGCGCAGGTCGTCACCGAGCAGATCGAGGGCGATGTCGAGCACGCCCGCTTCAAGTGCACGATCACCCTGCCGAACGGCGCGATTTCCAGCGGCCACGGCAGCGAAACCGCGCAGGACTTCCCGGATTTCTACGAGAAGGCGGAGACGAAGGCAATTGGCCGTGCCTGCGCCGTCCTCGGCTACGGGACGGACGCCGCGAGCGACTTCGATGACGGCGAGCCGATGGATGGCCGCGCCGCCGCGAAGGACGAGCGCGCCACGCGCCGCGCCGACGGCCCGGACGGCACCGACAATGTGACGCCCATCGGCGCGGCAGGCCGGACCCGACCGGAAGCCGCCGCGCCGTCGCCCGCCCCGGCATCCGCACCGAGCCGCCTCCCGGCAACTCGTCGCGGCCCATCCAACGGCGCGAGCCAGCCGGAAGCGAATGGCGCGAGCACCGCCGTCGCCACACCGGCCGCGGACGACCGCTCGAATGTCCACCAGCACGCGCAACTCCGCGCGCTCGGCGAGCACGGCTTCGATCTTGCCTCGCGGCTGAAGTCGCTCAAGGTCGGTGACATCGAGGAACTGACCCGCGAGCAGGCGAAGGAACTGATCATCGAGGGCCGCGCGTCGGTTCGCGGCGGTCATTCGCTCAACTAGCACATTCCTTCCCCTCCCCATCCCCCGTCCGGCCCCCCGCCGGCGGGGGTTTTTCTTTGTCAGTCGCGGGCAAGCATCGTGCTACACTCCCCGGCGGATCATCCGTCGCTGGCGCAGGCCGGAAAGCCTACGCTACCGGTAGCGCGGGCTTTCCGGCCTGCGATCCCTCAGATACATCGGGTTTCGGCGAAGAAGGAGCATTGCGTGAGTGTCGGGGCGAACGGCAACGTGAATGTCGCGGTGATCGGACTCGGCTGGCCCGGCCAGCGCCACCTCGAAGGGTATATCAAGGTGCCGTTCGTCACTGTCGCGGCGATCTGCGACATGAGCGAGGCGCTGCTCGCGAGCACCCACGCGCGCTTCCCCGCCGTCGCCACCGCCACGATGGACTATCAATCCGTGCTGGCGCGCCCGGATATTGACGCCGTGAGCATCTGCCTGCCGAACTGGCTGCACGCGCCGATCAGCATCGAGGCGATCCGGGCGGGCAAACACGTCCTCTGCGAGAAACCGCTGGCGAACACCCTCGCCGAGGGCGAACGGCTGGCGGCGGCGGTGCAGGCGAGCGACCGCATCTTCATGCTCGCCCTGAACAACCGCTTCCGCGTCGAGATCGAAGCGCTGAAGCGGATCATTGACGCGGGCGCGCTCGGCGACATCTATTACGCGAAAACGGGCTGGGTGCGCCGCCGCTGGGCGGGCACGGTGCGCGGCTGGTTCATGGAGAAGGAGAAATCGGGCGGCGGGCCGTTGATTGACCTCGGCGTCCACATGCTCGATCTCGCCCTCTGGCTGACGGGCAACCCGAAGGCGACGCGTGTCAGCGGCGTCGTTTATGACCGGCTCGCGAAGGAGATGGAGCCGCTGCTCGGCCCGCTCGACATCGAGGACTTCGGCGCGGCGATGATCCACCTCGACAACGGCGCCGCGATCTCCCTCGAAACGTCGTGGGGCGGCTACATCGAGCGCGAGCACATCTTCACCGAACTGCTCGGCACGCGGGGCGGCGCGAAGTATGAGCGGTGGGGCCGCGAAGCGCCGACCGGGCAACCCGTGCCGCCCTTCCAACTCTTCACGACCATCGCGGACGAGCAGATCAACGCCATCCCGACGAATATCATCATGACGCCGGAGGAGATGCTGCTCGCCTCTTTCGCGAACGAGATGCGCCACTTCGCGGAGTGCGTGCGCGACAACGCCCAGCCAATCGCGACGGTGGATCAGGGCCTGGAAATCCTGCGCATCCTCGACGCCATCTACCGCTCCGGCGCGGAAGGGCGCGAAATCGCCTTGCAACCGAGCGCCGTCTGAGTATATGAATCGTGTTCAAAGGCTGCGATACACTTATCGTCGGCGGCGAATACGCGTGATGGTGACGATCTGTGCGGCATCAGCGATCTCATAGACAATCCGATAATCGCCGACGCGGACGCGATACCCGCCATCGGCGGCGAGTTTCTGGACACCATGCGGGCGTGGCTCCGCACCAAGGCTGGCGATGGTTTCGAGAATTCGGCGGCTCATGGCAGGCGGCAGCGCCTCAATATCTTTCTCGGCGCGGGGACGAAGATCAACTCGGTACATCAGCGACCCGCGCCAGATGCTGTTCGTGCAGGAACTCATCCAGCGGGCGCGCGGGTTCATTCGCGATACGGGCTTCGAGGATACTCAGGCTGTCTTCAAGGTCTTCCAAACGCTCGATGAGCGCATCATACGCGTCAATACCGATCACGACGGCGCGCACACCCACATCCGTGGCGATGAATACCGGTTCGTCGGTCAGCGCTCCCGCTACGAGCGCGGTAATACGCGCGGGGGCTTCGCTGATTGGGAGTATCTCCGGATCGCTCACGGTGGTTGTCCTCTCATCCATCTATTGGTACGGTGAACCTGCTCAAGTATAGTCGCGCCCCTCATACGCGGCAATGACCGCTATTACCGTCCGCGCGATCCCATCCCGGCGGCTTCGAGGGCGGGAACGGCCTGCGCCGCCGCTTCGATCTCCGTCAGGGTCGTATTCAGGGCGGCGCGCCAGTCCGGCAGGTGGCGGGCGTTGAGGCGGACGGTGTTCGGCGTGAAGCGGATCTCGCGACCGAACTGACGGAGCAGGCGGGATTGATTGAGCCGCATCGTCGGGACGGGGCGCAGGACGATCTCGTGCTCGATCTGATTGATCACCTCGACGCCGACGCCGCGCGCCCGGATTTTCCAGCGCACGAGATCGAGCAGGCCCGCAACGGGCGGTGGCACCGGGCCGAAGCGGTCCGCCAGTTCGCGCGCCATCTCCTCCACCCCACCGAGCGTGTCGAGATCGGCGATGCGCCGGTAGAGCGTGATGCGCAGCGGGTCGTCCGGCACATACGAGGGCGGCAGGAAGGCGGTGACGGGCAGATCGAGCGAGACGGGGCGTTCCTCCGGCGTCGCCTCGCCGGTGCGCGCCTCCTCGACCGCCGCGTGCAGGAGGCGGGTGTAGAGGTCGAAGCCGACCGAGGCGATATGCCCGCTCTGCTCCGCGCCGAGGATATTGCCCGCGCCGCGAATCTCCAGATCGCGCATCGCCAGTTGGAAGCCCGCGCCGAGGTCGGTCGCCTCCTGGATCGCTTCGAGCCGCTGCTGCGCCTCGGCGGTCATCGGCTTCGTCGGGTCGTAGAGGAAGTAGGCGTACGCGCGGTTCGATGAACGCCCGACGCGGCCCCGCAGTTGATAGAGTTGCGTCAGCCCGTAGTTCGTCGCGTCGTCCACGATCAGCGTGTTCGCGTTCGGGATATCGAGGCCGGATTCGATGATCGTCGTGCAGAGCAGCACGTCGAATTCGCGCTGCACGAACTTCAGCATCACCTCTTCGAGTTTGCCGTCCTCCATCTGGCCGTGGCCGATGCCGATGCGCGCCTCCGGGACGAGGTCGGTGAGCATCTTGTAGTAGTGCGGGATGCTCTGCACGCGGTTGTGCACGAAGAAGACTTGCCCGTCGCGGTCCAACTCGCGCAGGATCACCTCGCGCACGATGCCGTCCGTGTACGGCGTGACGAAGGTGCGGACGGGCAGGCGCTCCTCCGGCGGCGTCTGGATCAGCGAGAGGTCGCGCACGCCGATCAGCGAGAGGTGCAAGGTGCGCGGGATCGGCGTCGCGCTGAGCGTGAGGACATCCACCTCGGCGCGCATCTGCTTGAACCGCTCCTTGTGCCGCACGCCGAAGCGCTGCTCTTCATCTACGATAATCAGCCCCAATCGCTTGAAGCGGATGTCCTTCTGCAACAAGCGATGCGTGCCGATCACGATGTCAATTTGGCCGTCCGCGAGCGCCTTCGCGGTCGTCTCATTCTGGCGTGCGGTCCGCAGCCGCGAGAGCATCTCGATCCGCACCGGGAAGGCGGCCAGCCGCTCCCGGAAGGTCCGGTAATGCTGCAAGGCGAGCACCGTCGTCGGCACGAGCACCGCGACCTGCTGCCCGGCGTTGATGACCTTGAATGCCGCCCGAAGCGCGACTTCCGTCTTGCCGAAGCCGACATCGCCGCACAGGAGCCGGTCCATCGGCTCCGTCTCTTCGAGGTCGCGCCGCACCTCGATGATCGCGCGCCGCTGATCGGCCGTCTCTTCGTAGGGGAAGGAATCGGCGAGCGCGTTGTCCCACGGCGTGTCCTCGCCGTAACTGGGCCGCACGGCGGTTTCGCGCGCCGCGTACAGTTTCACGAGATCGTCCGCGAGGTCGAGCACGGCTTTTCTGACGCGGCTTTTGGTGCGCGCCCACTCGCCGCCGCCCAGTTTGTGCACCGTCGGCTCCGTGCCGCCCGCCTGATACGGCGCGACGCGGTCGGTCTGGTCCACCGGCACGTAGAGGCGATCCGCGCCCGCGTACTCGATCAGCAGGTATTCGCGCGCCGCGCCGCTCGTCGTCAGCGTGACGAGTCCGCGATAGACGCCGACGCCGTGCTCGATATGGACGACGTACTGCCCCTCCTCCAACCCCTCGATGAAGGTGCGGGCGGCGGTCTGCGAGCGGCGGGTGGGCCGCCGCGTGACGGTCTGCACGCCGAACAACTCGCGGTCGGAGAGGAGGAGCGTGCCGAGCGGCGCGCTCCGCCACCCGACCGGCAACGCGGCGTGCAGCAGTTCGATGCTCGCTTTCGGCGGTGGCGCAAGCGAGGCGAGCGGCGCGTCGCGGGCGGCGGGAGGCCGGTTCGCGCGCGTCATCGGGTAGAGATCGGCTTCGAGCAGCAGTTCGCGCAGGCGCTGGTCCTGGTTCGTGGCGATTACGACGCGCTCGCCCGCGATGGACGCGGCCCGGATCGCCTCAATCGCCTGATCGAGCCGCCCGCCGAACGCCGGAGCGGGGTCGAAGCCGAGGCCCCCGAGCGCCCGGTGCTCGTCCTCCGCGCCGGGCGTCTCGTCCCACGAGCCGATGTCGAGATGCGGCCGCGCGCCGATCCGCCTCTGCACGGCGTCCCATGCGAGATAGGGCGTGCGAATATTCCCCGGCAGTTCCCCGCCCTGCACGAACTGCGCGCGCAATTCCTCGGCCTGCGCGGCGAGTTGCGTCCCGGCGAGGCGCACCGCGCCCGGCTCGTCCACGATCACCAGCGCGTCGTCCGGCAGCGCGTCGAGCAATGTCGCCATCTCCGGCAGGAAGTAGGGGATCAGCGGCCCGTCGCCGAGCGGCGGCACATCGCCCCGTTCCAATGTCGCGCGGTGCCGCCGCCACTCCGCGATGATCTCCGGTCGGAGGCCGTCGAGGTCAATATCCGCGAGCGCGGCGGCGGCATCGGAGGCCCGCCACGGCGGCAGTTCGACCGGCGGGATGATCGCGACGCGGTCCACGCGCCCGGACGACCGCTGCGTCGCCGGATCGAAGCGGCGGATGCTCTCGATCTCGTCGCCGAAGAGTTCGATGCGCACCGGGCCGTCCATCGTCGGGGGGAAAATGTCAATGATGCCGCCGCGCCGCGACAGTTGGCCGGGCTGCTCGACGAGCGGCTCCGTCGTGTAGCCCCAGGCGATCCACTCCGCGAGCCGTTGCCGCTCGTTGAACCGCGCGCCGACGCGCAGGGGCGTCGTGTGCCGCCGCAGTTCCGCGACCGGCATGACGGGGCGCATCAGGCCGCCCGCCGCCGTGACGACGACCGGGCAGACGCCCTCATCGCGCGCCGTCGCGAGGCGGTGGAGGATGTTCAGGCGCGGCGCGGCGGTCAGCGGATCGCGCGGCAACACTTCGTACGGCAGCGCATCCGGGGTCTGCCACTGGTAGAGCGCCACCGCGTCCGGCGGCAGATACGCGCCGATCGCCTCGACGAGGTCCTGCGCGCGGTCGGGCCGTGAGGTGACGACCAGCACCGGGCGACCGAGGTACGCCGCGACCGCCGCCTCGACGTACGGGCGTGCGGCGACCGTCAATCCCGGCACGGGAATTCCCCGGCCATCGCCCCGCTCAATCGCCGCGACCATCGCGGCAAACCATTCTTGATCGCGGAGCAAAGGCAGCAGGTCAGCGAGCGCCATTCAGCGATATTCCTTCCACGATGGCCCGTCAGTTTCGGAAAACAGCAATGCGGAACCTCCGATGAGCGTTTGCACGCCAACCGGATGACCACAATGCGAGTATAGCATCATTGTTCGGGTGGCCGCCCTGCCGTATCCCGCGCCGAACATCGGATGCCGCGGCAATGATGGTAGCGCGGGCTTTCCAGCCTGCGAGAGGGGACGCAGGCTGGAAAG
>JAICIL010000030.1 GCA_025924435.1 Chloroflexia bacterium
AGATCGCCGGCATCGGCTGGTTCGGCCCCGACGATCTGCCGCCGATGTCCGCATGGAAGGCCCGGCAGATCGCGGACGTCTTCGCGTGGACGGGCGAGCCGTTCCTGCGCACGCGCGAATAAGGGGGCCATTGCTAGGGCGCTTCGTGAATCTCCGTGGATCGAGCACCAACATGTCACGCTTTGAGAATATTTACCTTTATACGCTACGGGTTAAGCAATTGATTATCGGGCCTGTCGTCAAGCAATATGGCCCCTTTCGACTGCATACAGTGACCTACGCTCTCAAGAGCGGGCGAATCCTCAATTCGTCCCGGTATTTCGTCGTGGTCGGTCAACTTACCACACCGCTTGCCGTTAATTATGGTGCGAGTGACGATCCGCACGGATACACGAGAGTCGTCCGACGTAGGGAGGGGCCGTTTCGTGAATGCGTTCATGTGGGCGAAATCTCGATCAAGAGGAGTACCTATCGTGACCTTTACGACGCAGTAGATTATTGGCTCAAGTATATCCAAACAAAGATCGAGTGCTACGCTGAACAACTCGCCATAGCGGGCGTTGCGCCAACACGAAATCTCCGACGCGCAGCATTCTACCGCAAGAATATCGCCGAGATGGAAGCGGAACTCGCGATTGTGGGTGAGGCCTTCCGCGCATTTCTGCTGGAATACCCGGATGCGGCGGTTGGAACGAAACGCACGGTGGCGAAGAAGGCACAAGAAGCGCGACGGCTTCACAAGACGATGCAAAGGGGGATTTGGGCCATCAACAAGTTCGTGAAATAGAGCAGGTTCTTCCGTCTTCCGATTCAGCGTATGCTGCCGCTATGTAGGAATGGCCGTCGCTCGCGTCCACTACGTTACCCGCGCATTCCTACTTTCCGTGGCACGCGCCCTGCATACCCGCGTGGTGTGACACGTCGTGTTCGCGGCAAAGGAGGCGGCACCATGGCAAGTACGAGTTTCGAGGACCTCAAGCAGGAAGTGGCGATGAAGGCGGAGGAGAGCGGCGCGCTGCCCACATCCGTGAATGTCAACGGCACGCAGTACACGCTCCAGATGCCGGTCGAGACGAAAATGAGCGCGATGCGGGTCGTCCACGACCCGGCACGCCTTGATGATCTGCTCGATCAGGTTACGTTTGTCGGCGCGGACGGCTCCGAGGTCCACGCGTAACCGTAACCTGACGCGACGCGATCCGCGCGGTACAATGCGAGCGTGGCCCGGCGCGGGCCACGCTTTCTCGTGGGAAGGACCGCGCTCCGCATGGCCGCAATCGCCGCGCCACCAACCGCCGCACCGACACTCACCGTCTACCGTGACGCGTACAGCGACCTGCCCCTCCTGACGCTGCCGGTCGGCGGGCCACCCGTCTACGCCGACGCGCCGGAGAGCGCGATCGTGCGCCGCCGGATCGAGGGGCTGATCGCCCACGAAGCCTTGCCACCCGGTTGGGAAGGAAACAGCGGCGCGCTCAAGGACCTCGGGCGGCTGCTCGCGGCGACCTACTCCGTCACCTTCACCGAGCGTGGGCAGGAATACCGCATCCCGAAGCCGCGCGCGGCGCTCGGCTGGTTCTTCCGCGCGAGCCTGCGCGGCAATATCCCGCTCACCATCGCCGCGCTCGTCGTCGCGCTGCTCGGCACGCTGCCGATCGCCCTGCGGCAGCCCGCGCTCCTCACCGGCGAATGGGTGCTCTTCATCGCCGTGATGCTGTCGCGCGTCTACTACCCGCCGTGGTCGCGGCTCGCGCTCGTCCTGCCCGAAGACGAAGCGCCGGGTGAATATCGCATGCTCGCCCTCGCGCGGTACGACCTCCGCCTCGCCCCGCTGATGCGGCGGCGGACATGGGCGGTCACGCCGCGCCGCTTCTTCCTCTGGGTCGTCATGGTGATCGTCGGCGGCGTCCTGATCGGCGTCGCCCTGCCGCGCGCGACGACCGTCTATCAATCGCTCGCGTTCGGCTGCCTCGTCCTCCTGCTGCCCTTCATGCAGATCGTGCGCGGCTGGATCGGCGACCGCAAATACGTCCTCTTCGAATCGCTCCTCGACGACTACGACTCGCTGCCGCGCTACAACCCGGCGGTGGACGAGTTCATCCGCCGCGTGATCGCCGAGCCGGAAAAGGCGGTGATCGCCGAGGAACTCTTCCAGACCGTCGGGCCGGATTCGCCCTTCGCGGCCAATGCGGACCATCGCCCGGTCGAGACGACCTTCGCGGCCCGCAAGGTGGCCGCCACCGCGACAGGCCCGCTCGGGCGCGTCCGCGATGCCGCCTTCGGTCGGACCCGGCGGCTCTCGTAGCGCTGTGGCGGCGCAGATATGCAACACTTTTTTTGCAATTGCGCAACCGCAAACGTTGTTGCTTCGTTTATACTGTACAATGATCCGCGAATGTACGTGGGCGTCTGATCACACTGGCAGGAGGAACGTATGAGGGGTAATCGTGTGCGTCGTTGGTTTGCGGCCGGGATCACCGGCACGTTGTTCGCGATCATGATGCTCGCGCTCGCCGCGCCGGTCGCGGCGGATGGCGGCACGCTGGTCACGCCGCTGCCGGGCCAGGACCCGAATGCCCCGATTCAGGTCGTATCAAGCCCCGGTTTCGTCAATAACGGGACGGCGACGAACCCCTTCACCGGCACGACGATCAACGGGCAGACGGTCGCGGTGGTGAACGGTCAGCCGGTTACATTCATCAACGGCCAGCCGATCACGTTCGTGAATGGTCAGCCGGTCATCTTCATCAACGGCCAGCCGGTTTTCGTGAATAATGGCCAGTTCTTCTTCACGAACCCCGGTGTCTCTATCCCCGGCGGCGTCTGCGTCGGCGGCGTCTGCGGCTTTACGGCGGCGGGGCCGATTGTTGGGTTCGACAACAACGGCAACCCGATCGTCTTCGATGCGCGCGGCGGCGGCGGTTTCGACGCCTACACGCGCGGCCCGAACGGCGTGGTCTGCGAAGCGGACTCGACGGGCAACTGCGAGAAGGGTTCGCCCGGCAACCCGTAATCGCGCAGCGACGATTGCACGCGGAACGGCGGGAGGAACGATGCTCCCGCCGTTTCCTGTTAAAGATGCCGGGGGGAGAAATAGCGGTGTATGCGGATGTTGAGCGGCGCGTCATTGACGCAGTCGAGGCCGAGTTCGAGCCGACCGTGGCGCGCATCCAGGCGGCGGTGCGGCGCCCGAGCATCACCGGGCACGAGGGGCGCGTGCAGGACCTGATGGCGGAGATGCTCCGGGCGGCAGGCATGGACGTGGACGTCTGGGAGCCGCGCCACGAGGACTTCCGCGCCGCCGGGTACCCCGAGTACGTCGCGGAGGAGCCGCCCTTCACCGGCCGCCCGAATGTCGTCGGTGTCCTCAAGGGCGCGGGCGGCGGGCGCTCCATCGCCATCAACGGGCACATTGACGTCGTCCCCGCCGGTGACGAGACGATCTGGACGTACCCGCCCTTCAGCGCGACGCGGGCGGACGGACGCATCTACGGTCGCGGTTCGACGGACATGAAGGGCGGGCTGATCGCGGGGATCGGGGCGATCCGGGCAATCCGGGCGGCGGGCGTGCGGCTCCGGGGCGATGTGATGGTGCAGTCGGTGATCGCGGAGGAGAGCGGCGGGGCGGGCACGCTCGCGGCGGTCCTGCGCGGCCATGTCGCGGACGGCGTCCTGATCGCGGAACCGACGCGGCTGAACATCACGCCCGCCGGGGGCGGCTGCCTGATGTTCCGCATCACCGTGCATGGCCGCTCGGCGCACGCCGCGCTGCGGTACGAGGGCGAGAGCGCGCTCGAACACTGGTACCCGCTCCACGCCGCGCTGCTCGCGCTCGAAGCGGAGCGGAACCGGACGATCCACCACCCGCTGTATGGGCACCTGCCGAACAAGTTTCCCTTCAACGTCGGGCGGCTCGAAGCGGGCAACTGGCCCTCCTCCGTGCCGGAGACGCTGGTGGCGGAGGGGCGGTTCGGCCTCCTCCCCGGCGAGGAGATGGAGGCGGTGCGCGACAGTTTCGCGCGCACGCTGGCCGACGCCGCGCGGCGTGATCCCTGGCTCCGCGATCATCCGCCGGAATTGGAGTGGTACGGCGCGCAGTTCGGCACGGCGGAGATCGCGGCGGATCACCCGCTCGTTCGCACGCTCCACGACGCCTTCGTGGACGCGATGGGGCGCGAGCCGGGCGTCGAGGGCGTCGCGTGGGGGTCGGACATGCGCTTCTTCACCGACATCGCGCACGTCCCCGCCGTCCTCTTCGGGCCGGGCAATGTCGCCCTCGCCCACTACACGGACGAGTTCGTGCTCGAAGAGGAGATCCGCCAGGCGATGCGCGTGGACGCCCTCACCATCCTCCGCTGGTGCGGCATCGCGGACTGACGAAAACCGGGGAGAACCGCAGAGACGCAGAGCGCGCAGAGAACACAGAGAAGAGACATGGATTTCTTACCTAAGATCCTTATTCCTCCGCGTTTCTCTGCGTCCTCTGCGTCTCTGCGGTTCAAACGGTTTCAGCCCGGTTTCGTTTGACGGGTGAGGAGGGCGGCCCCTATAGTGGGGCACCGCGATGGGGCGCGGCGGTGATGCGGGATGGTAGGGCGGGAAGGCGCGCATGGCGGCACGGACACGGTACGAATCGTGGGGGCGGTATCCGACCGTCGCGCCGCGCGCAATCGTTCCGATCGAGTGGCGGGACGACCTGCCCGACCTGGCATCGCTCCCGGCGAGCATGCTGCCCTTCGCCTATGGCCGCAGTTACGGGGATAGTTGCCTGAACGCGGGTGGCATCGCGCTCGATGTGAAGGGGCTGCGGCGGTTCATCGCCTTCGACAGCGAGACCGGCCTGCTGCGATGCGAGGCGGGCGTCCTGCTCGCGGACATCCTCGACCACTTCGTGCCGCGCGGCTGGTTCCTGCCCGTCTCCCCCGGCACGAAATACGTCTCGGTCGGCGGCGCGATCGCGAACGACATCCACGGCAAGAACCACCATCGCGCCGGGACGTTCGGGCGGCATGTCACCCGCTTCGAACTCGTCCGCTCGTCGGGCGAGCGGCTGCTCTGCTCGCCGGAGGAGCATGCGGATCTCTACCGCGCGACGATCGGCGGGCTGGGCCTGACCGGGCTGATGACGTGGGCGGAGATTCGCCTCAAGCCGATCACGAACGCGTACATTGACGAGGAGCAGATTCGCTTCGACTCGCTCGATGAGTTCCTCGCCCTCACCGCCGCGTCGGACGCGACGTACGAATACACGATGTCGTGGGCCGACTGCCTGTTCGGCGGTGAGGGATATGTTCGGGGCCACTTCATCCGGGGCAATCACAACACATCGCCGGAGTTGGCGGACCGGCCACCGTCACCGCCGCCTTCCGTCGGCATGCCGGTGGATTTGCCCGGCGCGCTCCTCAATACGTGGACGGTCAAGGCGTTCAACACGGTGTACTACCATCGGCAGCGCGCGAAGGCCGTGCGCAAAACCATCCCGTATGATCCCTTCTTCTATCCGCTGGACGCGATCAAGGGGTGGAACCGGATGTACGGCACGCGCGGCTTCCTCCAGTATCAGTGCGTCGTCCCGTTCGACGACGACAACGCCGCGATCAAGGAGATTTTCACGCGCATCACCCGCTCCGGCGAAGGCTCATTCCTCGTTGTCCTCAAGACCTTCGGCGATCTCCCCTCCCCCGGCATGCTCTCGTTCCCCCGGCCGGGGATCACCCTCGCGCTCGATTTTCCCTTCCACGGCGCGAGGACGCTGCGCCTGCTCGAGGACCTCGACGGCGTCGTGCGGGCGAGCGGCGGCGCGGTCTACCCGGCGAAGGACGCGCGGATGAGCGTGGAGAGTTTCGCGGCCTTCTTCCCCCGGTGGCGCGCGTTCGCCTGCCACATGGACCCGCAATTCTCGTCCAGTTTCTGGCGGCGCGTCACCCGCGCGACAAGGTAGGGAATAGGAAACAGCGAACATGGCGAATATCCTCATCATCGGCGCGACCTCCGCGATTGCCCACGCCGCCGCGCGGCACTTCGCGGCGGAGGGCGCGCGCTTCTTCCTCGTCGGCCGCTCCGCCGGCAAACTGGACGCCGTGCGCGACGATCTCCGGGTCTGCGGCGCAGAAGAAGCCGATACATACACCCTCGATTTGACCGACATCGCCGGGCACGCCGCGATGCTCGACGCCGCGACCGCCGCGCTCGGCACGCTGGACATGGTCCTGATCGCGCACGGCTCGCTCGGCGACCAGGCCGCGTGCGAGGCGTCGGTCGCGACAACGATGGACGAGTGGATGACGAACTGCACGAGCGTCATCGCACTCCTGACGCTCCTCGCGAATCAGTTCGAGCGGCAGCGGCACGGCACGATTGCCGTGATGTCGTCCGTCGCGGGGGACCGGGGGCGGAAATCCCTCTACGTCTACGGCGCGGCGAAGGCCGCCCTCGACACGTTTTTGGAGGGGTTGCGCGGTCGGCTAGCCGCGGCGGGTGTCGCCGTCGTGGCGATCAAGCCGGGGCTCGTGGATACGCCGATGACCGCGCACCTGCCGAAGAATTTCCTCTTCGCCTCCCCGGAGCGCGTCGCGCGCGATGTTCACCGTGCGATGGTGCGCGGCACGGCGGTCGTCTACACGCCGTGGTTCTGGCGCTACGTCATGCTGCTCGTGCGGGCGATTCCCGATCCGATCTTCCGCAAACTGCCGATCTGAGTGGGCAGTGGGCGGTGAACAGTGAGCAGTGGATAGTCGAAAGTGCAAGGATTTCGCGTAGCCTTCTCTGCCCACTGCCCACTGCCCACTGCCCACTGTTTACTGCCCGCTCTTCGTGTACACTGCGGGGGACGAGGAAGCGGGGGTGCGCGGTGGCGACGGGGCCGGTGTATGGCATCATTTTCGATCTGATGGGCACGCTCGCCACTTTCACGGGCACACGCGGGGAACTGCACGCGGCGTGGCAGCGGGGCGCGGAAGCGTTGTACGGCCATCTCCACAGCACCGGCGTTGCCATCGCGCCGGACGATTTCGCCCGCGCGCTGCAGGCGACCTTCGAGGCGGACCTGGCGCAAAACGGCGGCAACCCGCGCGAACTCTCCGTCGCATCGGTGATGGCGCGCGTGCTCGACGGCTTCGGCTACCACCTGACGCCGGACGAGAGCGCCGCCGCCCAGCGCGCCTACTTCATGCCCGAACTGGACGGCTGGCAGATCCTGCCGGGGGCGCTGGAAGCGGTGGAGGCGCTCAACGCGGAAGGGTTCCGGTTGGCGGTCGTCTCGAACGCGCCGTCGCACCTCTTCGTCGAGGAGGCGGTGGCGAAGATCGGCCTGCGTCCCTTCTTCAGCCCGGTGATGAGTTCGGCGCTCGCCGGGGCGCGCAAGCCCGATCCGGGGCTGTTCCTCTCCGTCGCCGCCGCGTGGGAACTCGACCCCGCGACGATTATCGTCGTCGGCGACGGGTTGCGCGCGGACATCGAAGGCGCGCAGGCGGCGGGGATGCGCGGCGTGCTCGTCCACGGCCCGGCGAACCCGGACAACGCCGCCTATGCAGGCCCGGCCACCCCGGACGCAACGCTGGCCAGCATCACCGAAGCGCCCGCGTTAATCGAAGCGTGGCACGCCGCGGCGGGTGCCGACGCGCGACCGGAGACCGGCTTCATCGAGGATTTTTAGGCGACGAGGAGCCTCGCAGATGCACGACGACGCATTGCCTCAACAGCGGAAAGCGCCCGCCCGCTGGCTCCAGTTTCTCGGTTGGTTCCTCCTTGCGGAACTCGTCTGCAACGGCGTCTTCGTGGCGACGGTGAGCGTCGTCGGCTGGGACGGCTTCGTGCGCGCCAATCGCGCGCCGATCCAGATAATCGTCGTCGCGGTTGCCCTGATCGCGGCAATCGTCTTGACGGGGGCAGGCATCGCGGCGCGGCTGCTGACGCGGCGGGGCGCGCCAATCGCGGCGATGACCGAGCGAAACGCGCAACTCTCCGCGCGCGTCGAGGAACTCGAACGCCTCGGCGACGAGGCGCGGGCCGCGACCGCCCGTGCCGAGCGGGCGCAGCGGGAGGCGGAGCAGGCGCTCGCGACGATCAAGAACGCGCCCGATCCCGCTCGACAACTCGCGACCTCTTTGCAGACGGTAATCGCCGCCGATGAGGTCGCCCGGCAAGCGGCCCATCTCTGGCGGTGCCACCGGAACGCCCGCAACGAACTCGTCTGCACGCTGCCGCTCGGCCGCCGCCAGGGGATCGCCGAGGGCGTGCAGTTCACAGTGCTGGACACGGAGGAAGGGCACGCGCTCGGCCGGTTTTGCGTGACCGGCACGGCGGATACGTTCGCCGCCTGCACGCTGGTGGAGGGTACGGGCTGGCTGGATGTCGCGGAGCGATACGGCGACGCGCCCCTGCCGCCGCACGAACTGCACTTCGCCCTGCCCGACGCCGTGCGGGGGATGGACGCGCGCGCCGCCGACGGCATGCTCCAACTGCTCGCGGCCCTCACCGCGACCGGCGGGCGGGCACCGCAGCGCGCGATGGCCGCGACGCCACGGGAGGCGACGCGATGAGCGACACGACGGCATCCGAACTGCGCGCCTGGCTGGAAGCCTTCGCCGCCTGCGTCCGCGCGCAAGACTTCGACGGCGCAAAGCCGATGATCGCGGAAGAGGTCGTCTCGTTCGGGACGAAGGCGGCGATGGTCGAGGGGCGGGACAATTTGATCGCGCAGCAATGGCGGCACATCTGGCCGACGATCGAGGGCTTCACCTTCGACCTCGACACACTCCACTGGCATCGCGCGGGCGCCACCGCCTGGGCCGTCCTCACCTGGACCTCGCGGGGGTTCCGCCCAGACGGCGCGCCCTTCCCCCGCCCCGGCCGCGCCACCTTCACCTTCGTCCGCCGCGACGGCGCGTGGCTGGCGACGCACACGCACTTCTCGCTCTTCCCGCCGTCATGAAACCCGCGCTGAGGCTGTTTCGTCGCCGTGTCGCCGGAGAATCCTAACCCCCGGCCCCTTCCCGACGCGGGAAGGGGTGACTCGTTTCAAATTGCCTTGATGTTCCCATTACCGCCCCGATCTCGCGGCGGCTCGCTCCCCCTTCCCTCGGAGGGAAGGGGGCTGGGGGGTTAGGAATGCCCCGCGTACGGGGGACCGCGACGGCTTTCGGCGGTATTGACAGTGACAGACGCGCGGGCTATGCTCCACGGCAATGCAACAAACCAGCCGTTTCGCGCGCCAATGTCGTTTCGATTATTCTTGTCCCACCTTCTCCCGGCAGCCATCGCACCATCATCATGGGATGCGAGCGCCGCTTTCCTCTGCACGACAAGGAGGTAGACGACAGCATAGCGCCATGGATTGTGAGACGGTGCATCTTCGGGTCCCGCGTCGATCGTTCAAGCAGACAAAGGAGCATCGGACGTGAAACAGAACGAGACGATCAAGAAAGCAGTGAGCCGCCGCAACTTCCTCCTCGGCGCGGCGGTGTCGGCGGGGACGGCGATCCTCGCCGCCTGCGGCGGCAGCAAGGCGACCGACACGCCGAAGGCCGCGAGCGGCACGACCGCCCCGGCGAGCGGCGCGGCAACATCCGCCCCGGCGGCAACGACGGCGAGCAGTTCCGCCGCCGCCGCGACGACCGCCCCCGCCGCGACAACGGCGGCGAGCGGCTCCGCCGCCGCTCCCGCCGCGACGACCGGCACATCGGGCGCGGCGCAGACGACGCCGAATGTGCCGCCGACCGGCGCGGTGACGATCAACTGGTTCGCCGCGCGCGACACCAGCGGCTACACGCCGAAGCAGGTGGACAACTTCAACAAGGCGAACAAGACGATCCAGATCAGTTACCAGGAGCAGGGTGCGATCACGACCGACCTGCACGACAAGTTCGTCACCGTCGCGACCGCGAAGGACTCCAGCGCGGACATCGTCTCGATGGACGTGCCGTACGTGCCGGAGTTCGCGGCGGCCGGGTGGACCGTTTCGGTGGACGATGTCCTGGCCAGCGACGAGAAGGCGAAGTTCTACAAGGGCACGCTCGACGGCGCGACGTACAACGGCAAGTTGTACGCCATCCCGTGGTACAACAACGGCCCCGGCCTCTTCTATCGCAAGGACCTGCTGGACAAGGCGGGCCTGCAACCACCGAAGACGTACGACGAACTGCTGGCGGCGTGCCAGAAATTGCAGACGCCGCAGGTCGCGGGTTTCATCCAACAGATGGTCCAGAACGAGGGCGGCATCATCAACTGGATGGAATATCTCTGGGGCTACGGCGGCGACCTGGTGGACGACAAACTGAACGTTATCCTCGATAAGGGCACCGCCGGTGTGGACTCGATGCAGAAGTTGAAGGACTTCATCTACAAAGACAAGATCATGCCGGAGTCCACACTCTCCCTCAAACTGGGCGCGGACGCGATGAACATCTTCGCGGGTGGTGGCGCGGTCTTCCTGCGCCTCTGGTACAGCAACGCGGGCACCCTCTACGATCCGGCGCAGACGAAACTGACGAAGGATCAGTGGGCGGTGACGAACCTGCCGTCCAAGGACGGCGCGAAGCCCGGCCCCGGCTGCCTCGGCACCTGGAACCTCGGCATCTCCACCTACTCCAAGCATCAGAAGGAGTCCATCGAGGCGCTCAAGTTCCTCACGTCGCAGGATCAGCAGAAGGCGCGCGTCCTCGGCAACGGCAACTTGCCCGCGCGGCCCGCAGTCTTCGACGACGCCGAAGTGCAGGCGAAGTATCCGTACGCGAAGTCTGCGCAGGCGTCGCTCGACAACCTCAAGCCGCGCCCGGTGACGCCGTTCTGGGGCCAGATGTCCTCGGACGCCGTGCAACCGGAGTTCGGCCTCGCATTCGCGAACAAGAAAGAGTCGTCGGCAGCGATCAAGGATATGTCCGACAAGATGCGGAAGATCATCAAGCAGTAGTTGGTAGTCGGTAGCCAGTAGTCAATAGCCGGTAGTTGGGAGAGAACGGCGACACCTCCCCATTGGGGTGCGCGTTCGGTCTGACTACCGACTACTGACTACCGGCTCCTACGGAGGGGCGTTGATATGTCGAGTACCGAGCAGAGCGCCGCACAGATCGTCATCGGCGCATCCCGGACGCGGCGATGGGGATCGGCGCAATCGCGCGCGGACGCACGGCTCGGCATCGCGCTCGTCGCCCCCGCCGTCATCACGATCATCGTGATCGCCTTTTACCCCCTGCTCCGCTCGATCTGGGACAGCATGCACAAGATCAGCCTGCGCTTCGCGAACCAGCCGCGCCCGCTGATCTGGCTCCAGAATTACAAAGACATCCTGATCGACTCGCGCTGGCACAACGCGCTCTGGGTGACCGGGCGCGTCGTCTTCGTCTCCGTCGGGGTCGAACTGGTGCTCGGCATGATCATCGCGCTGCTCCTCAACCGCGCTTTTCGCGGGCGCGGGGTCGTGCGCGCCTCCATCCTCGTGCCGTGGGCGATCACGACCGTCGTCTCCGCGCAGATGTGGGCGTGGATCTACGACGCACGCTACGGCATCTTCAACGACATCCTGCTGAAACTGCACATCATCAGCAAGCCGATCATCTTCCTCGCCCAGCCGAGCGTGACGATTTGGGCGATGATCGGCGCGGAAATCTGGAAGACGACGCCCTTCATGGCGCTCCTGCTCTTGGCCGGGTTGCAACTGATCCCCGCCGACCTCTACGAGGCGGCGGCGATTGACGGCACGAACGGTTGGCAGAACTTCTGGAAGATCACGCTGCCGCTGATGAAGCCGACGATCCTCGTCGCGCTCCTCTTCCGCACAATTGACGCGGTGCGCATCTTCGACTTGCCCCGCGTGCTGACGAACGGCGGGCCGGGGCAGTCCACCGAGACGCTCGTGCTCTACGCGTACAACACGCTCTTCACGAACCTGAACTTCGGCTACGGCTCCGCCCTCGCCGTCTCCACCTTCCTCCTCGTCGTGCTTGTCAGTTTCCTCTACATCAAGGTGCTCGGCGCACCCGCGCAAGGAGGTCGGTCATGACGGCCCCGCAGTTGAGCCAGCCGATCAAGGGAATCAGCGTGCCCGCCCCCGCCGCGAGCACGACGGCGCGAATCCGGCGCGGCCGGTCGGACGGGCTGCAACAGGCAGTTTTCTATGTGCTCGTCGCCCTCTTCATCATCTTCTGCCTCGCGCCGTTCCTTTGGACGCTCGACACGTCGCTGAAACGGACGGGCGACATCTTCTCCGTGCCCGTGCAGTATCTGCCAAACCCGCTCGATTTCGGGAACTACAATAAAATCTTCCACCTTGGCCGGTTCACGCACTCGCTCCTCAATAGCCTGATCGTCGCCTCCGCCGCCACGGCGATCTCGCTCCTCATCGGGGCGGTCTGCGCGTACGCGCTCGCCCGGCTCCAATTCCCCGGCAAGAACCTGATTCTGGCGCTGGTGCTCGGCATCGCGATGTTCCCCGGCATCGCGATCATCGGCCCGCTCTTCCGCCAGTTCAATGCGTGGCATCTCACGAATAATTACTGGGCGCTGATCCTGCCGAATGTCACCTTTACGCTGCCCCTGTGCATCTGGACGCTCAACGCCTTCTTCCGCGAACTGCCGCTGGAGTTGGAGGAGTCCGCGCGGGTGGACGGCTGCACGCGGATGCAGACGTTCGTGAAGATCGTCGCGCCCCTGGCCGCGCCGGGCGTCTTCACCGCCGCCATCCTGCTCTTCATCCAGGCGTGGAACGAGTTCCTCTTCGCCCGCACCTTCATGACGCAGGAGAACAAACTGACGGCGACGGTCGCCATCGCCCAATTCACCGGCGCGGATGTCTCGTCGCAGTTCCCGTGGGGGCAGATCACGGCGGCGTCCATCATCGTCACACTGCCGCTCGTCATCCTCGTCCTGCTCTTCCAGCGCCGCATCATCTCCGGCCTCACCGCCGGCGCGGTGAAAGGATAGCGGTCGGGATCAGCCATAGCCGTAGAGGGATTCCGGAGAGGAATGCGAAAAGAGGGAGGGGCGCCCCTCCCTCTTTTCGCTGCTCGTCCGTGGAGTGGCTATCGGTAGATGTCCTTGCGGTGTCCCACCCGGACGATGAGAACGATGAGTGCGGTATCACGAATAGTGTAGACGATCCGATAATCGCCCTCCCGGATACGATACCGATCCTCGTATCCCGAACGTTTTTCGACTCCTTGTGGTCGTGGATTCTCAGCAAGCGCGTCAATGGCGCGCGCAAGGCGTACACCAATGTTTGCCGGAAGCCCGGCCAACTGCTTACATGCAGGACGTTAAAAAATTCGACGGCATGGATCACGAAGCCGCCCTTTGGTTCACGACGAACCGAGTTCGGCCTTTACCTGTTCCCAGGGAATCGTCCCATGGATCCGAACTTCTTCTAAGGCCTCGGCGGCGGCTTTCGCGTCGTAGTAATCCTCCAGTTCGCGCAGCAACTCAACATCTTCGATCGGGGCGACGGCGACCAGCGCTTTGCCTCGGCGCGTGAGGGCGATACGCTCCTTGCCATATGCGGCCCGGTTGATGACATCCGAGAATTGATCCCGCGCTTCAGCGGTAGATAATGCGTCCACGCCGAACTCCTTCAATCAAATATGGAAACGTACTCCTCGTCCCCACCGTACATCTCAGCGGAAGCATCGGTCAACGCCATCTTGTTTCAAGAATCCGCCGACTCGCGGCCACGTATTGACTTCCCTCGGCACGAAGAATGGACGGACGTTTACGCTCGTGGGTGGGTATGCGACAATCATTGTACGTTCAAACGGCACGGGTGGCGTGCGGCGGGTAGATCGGTGGCCATGCAGAAGCAAAACAGCCCATTATCCGAACTGGCGCGCGCGGATGTGGTGTCCGGCCCGATCCTCGATCTGCTGCCTATCGGCGTTGTCATCATGGATGTGCGCGACCTGCGCATCCTCGCCGCAAATACGACGGTGCGCACGCTGCCGGGCGCGCCGTGGCGCGAGATCGCCGTCGTCGGGCGCCGGATACGCGACCTGCCGGATGACCCGAATATCCGCCGCTTCGCCACGGCGTGCCGGTACGTCCTGCGCACCGGCGAGCCGCTGCAAATCAAGGCGTTTCCGCTCGGCGGCAAGGAGCGGGCATACTGGGATTTCTCGTTCGCCCCGGTGCGGGACGACAACGGCGCGATCATCCGCCTGCTCGCGACGATTTCCGATGTCACCGAGGAAGTGACGCTCCGGCGGTCGATGGAGGCGAGCAATCGGGGGTTGCGCCGCCAGAATATCGAACTCGCGACCCTCAACCGCCTGGCGATTGGCGTCAGTTCATCGCACGATTTCATCACCCTCTGCCAGACGGCGACCGAGGCGCTGCTCGACTTGTTCGGATTCTCGCAGGGTGGCGTCGCCATGCTCTCCGATGATCGCACCTACGCGACGGTGGTCGCCTTCTCCTCGGAAAGTCGGCGCGTTGACTGGCGACGCACGCGCATCCCGGCCACGCACAACCCGGCCTTCGAGCACTTGATGCGCCATCTCGCGCCCCTCGCGATCAACGACATCGAAAGCGACCCCATCGCCGATGTGGAACGCGAACTCTGGCGGACGCGCCGGGCCAAATCCGTCCTGCTCGTGCCGATCGTCGTGCGGGGCGAGATGATCGGCACGATCGGCGTTGACGCGACGGACGAGCCGCACCGATTCACCGAGGCGGAAATTGATCTCGCGGCGCGCGTCGCGGAGCAACTCTCCGTCGCGATGCAGAATGCCCGCCTCGCCGAGGAACTGCAACGCCGCGCGGACGATCTGGAGAGTCTGAACGCGATCGGGCAAGTCGTCAGTTCCTCGCTGAATCTCACGACCGTGCTCGATCGCGTGCTCTCGTCGCTGCGGGAGATGGTCGCCTACGATCGCGCCTCGATCTGTATCATCGAACCGGACATGGAGCACCTGCTCGTCGTCACCGACACGGCGGAGACGGGCAACCAGCGGGGCGAGCACATCCCGCTTGCGGGTTCGCTGCGCGGCCACGTCTTCACATCGGCGCGGCCGCTCTATATCGGCGATGTCGCGGCGGAAGGCCTGCCGTTCCCGCTCTGGTTCCCGACCGCCGACTATCCGGGGAGCATGGTGGTCGCGCCGCTGGTCGTCACCGGGCAACCGATCGGCGTGCTCTCGGTGATGGGAGCGACGGCGGATTCCCTGACGCACGACGACGCGCGGCGGATCGAGCGCATCGCGGCGCAGGTCGCCATCGCTGTGGCGAATGCGCGATTGTACGAGCGCGTCGAGGGGCAGGTGGAGGAACTGCGCCTCCTGAACGCGGATCTCGCCGAGGCGAACAAGCACAAGAGCATCTTCCTCGCGACGATGAGCCACGAACTGCGCACGCCGCTGAACGCGATCATCGGCTTCGCGGAACTGCTCGTCGACGACATCATCGCGGAACCAGAGGAGCGGCGCGAAAGTCTGCTCGACATCCTGCGCAGCGGCCAGCATCTGCTGACGCTGATCAACGATGTGCTCGATCTCACGAAGGTCGAGGCGGGCCAGATGACGCTCGCGCCGGAACCGCTCGACCTCCGGCACGAACTGGCGAGCGTGGATCGGATCATGTCCCCGCTCTTCGCGCAGCGCCGGCAGCGCTACACCTACACGGTGCCGCCGGATTTCCCACCGGTCTACGCGGATGCCAGCCGGATGCGGCAGGTGATCCTCAACCTCCTCTCGAATGCCAACAAATTCACGCCCGACGGCGGCACGATCACGCTCACCGCCAGCGTCAACGCCGATTGCGAGGCGCAAATTGCTATCGCGGACAGTGGCATCGGCATCAAGGCGAAGGATATTCCGCTCATCTGGCAGGAGTTCCGCCAGATTGATACCTCGATCAATCGGAAATACGAGGGGACCGGCCTTGGCTTGACGCTCACGCGGCGGCTGCTCGCCCTGATGCACGGGCGCATCTGGCTGGAAAGCGCGCCGGGGGTGGGCACCACCTTCTCTCTCACCCTGCCCCTCGCGCGCCGAGCGGGCGACTGATGCCCCGCTACCAGCCGCCGGAAGCGCAACCCGGCGAGGTGCGCGATCATAAATACCGGCTGATTGACACCGGCTGTTGCACCGACGCGCCACCGCCCGCGCTCGTCCAGGCCGTCCGCGAGTTCAACGCGGGCGAGTATTTCCAGTGCCACGAGACATTGGAGCACGCGTGGCTGCACGAGCCGGGCTATATTCGCGTTCTCTGGCAGGGGATCATTCAGGTGAGCGTCGCCTGTTTCCACATCACGCGCGGCAACGGCGAGGGGGCGCGGAAAATCTGGACCGCCGCCTTGCTCAACCTCGCGCCCTTCCCGGATCGCTGCCACGGTGTGGATGTCGCGTCGCTCCGCGCGCAGACCGACGCCTGCCTCCGGGCCATCCTCCGGCTCGGCGACGGCGGCGCGGCGGAATTCGATCGCGCGCTCTTCCCGACGATTGATCTCCAAATACCAATCGCCGCGAGTACCGATGGGTTGGAAGGGAACCCCACATGATCGTCACGGTACGCCCGGCGAATCCCGACGATTATGCGGCAGTCGAGCAACTGGCGCGCGAGATCCACGCGCAACACGTCACGGCGCGCCCCGACTTCTTCCGGATGAGCGATCCCGTCTTGCCCGAAGAGCATTTCGACAGCCTCCTGTCGGGCGATGCTTCCACGCTCTTCGTTGCGGAATACGATGCGGCAATTGCGGGGTATGCGATCTGCGCCATGCGACAAACCCCATCGCTCGGTATGCGTATCCCCCGCACGAGCGCCATCGTTGATACGGTCGTCGTCACGCAGTCGCTACGAGGGGAAGGTATCGGCCGCGCCCTCATGGATGCCTGCGCCGAATGGGCGAGAAACAATGGGGCAACGACGCTCGAACTCTCGGTCTGGGAATTCAACCGCGACGCGATCGCGTTCTACGAGCGGCTTGGCATGGAGACGCTGACCCGGCGGATGTCGCTGCCGCTCACTGAAGCATCGCGATAACGCCCGGAGGAAGGGACAATGCGCGCTATCCTGTCCGTTCGGACAGGTTGACTTCCCGATTTCCGATGCTATGCTGGCGATGCGGCAGGATATGACCTGTTGCGGATACCATGATACCGCGATATGCAGTATGAGCGCGACGGAGAGGAGGTCCCCGATGGTTACGCATTACCGACCCGGTATCGGCAACGCGAATCCGCTTGCCACCGTTTCACGGGGGGATCACCGCGCGCGGAGCGTCATGGGCTGACGCCCTTTGTCGCCACAGTCGGCACCACGCCGGCGGTCCCCACGAGCGGGGCCGCCGGTTTTGTTTTTGCCGCCCGGCGCGGTGCAAGGACGCCGGGCAAGGAATGAAAGGAGTGGCAGATGGCGCCACGGAAGACGCGGACGACGCGCATGACGACACGGAAAGGAGCGACACGGTGAAGAAGACAGCCCCGGACGCGGCCGAGGTGGTACGTATCGCGGACGCGGTGATCCTCGTGGAGCCTGGCCCCACCGAGGTACGGATTCTCCTCTTCCGCCGGAAGAAGCGGCGGGAGAAACAACGAAGATAGGCGGCGCGGTGGGCTTCCCACTGCGCCCAGCAACGAAAGCGGTGAACACAATGTTCTCTTTGCAGCATATGGCATTGGCCCAGATGTACGTCCAGGAACGGATCGAGCAGGCGGAGCGCGAGCATCTGCTCCAGGAAGCGGAGCGGGCGCGGCGCGCCCAACGCGCCACGGTGGCGCTGAAGGCCCGCGTCGGCCGCACCCTCGTCACCGTCGGCCAGCGGCTGGAGGCGGCCGGGGCGGCCTGACGGCAATCCGAGACGTAGAGACGGGCATGAGGTAATCACTCGTCAGCGATGGACCGACAACCGACGCGCCGCCACGGCGCATGAAAGGGGAGCCGCAGGCGTGCGTCTCCCCCCTTTCTTTGCCCGAAAGCGCCCATGCAACCTGCGCGAAGGCGTGAAGCAATCCAACGTGCGCTGCGATGCGTCTCTCCCAAAGGAACCGATGCGGTTCGCCGGTGTTCGCGTTAATCGTACGAGGGAGGTCAAAGATGGCGCTACTCGCGATGGCAATCCCGATCCCGCCGGGGAAGACGGATCAATGGCGGCAATTCATGGAACAGTTGCGCGGTTCCCGCCACGCCGACTACAAGGCGTCGCGGGATCGCCTGGGCGTGCGCGAGCGGGCGTTCTTCCAACAGACCCCGCACGGCGACCTGGTGATCGTCACGCTCGAAGGTGATGATCCGGCGCAGGCGTTCATGAAGTTCGCCGAGGGAACGGATCCATTCACCGAGTGGTTCGTCGCGCAGGTGAAGGAGATACACAACCTCGACCTGCGTCAGCCGCCACCGGGGCCGCTGCCGGAGATGGTGGTAGACTCGCACGGATAGCGCGGGTATCGGGGCATCCGCGCGAGAACGGGGAACGGGAGGAGCAAACAGCCCCTCCCGCGAATGCTTCGCCGCGCTGACAAGCGGACGGCTTACGTTCCTTCCTGCCAGGCGTTGTTGTATTCGTTCTGGCGCGCGGAGAGTTCGTCAATCTTAATGCCGAGCGTCGCCAGTTTCAGTTTCGCGACGCCGAGGTCGAGTTCGGACGGGATGTCGTAGACCTTCGGTTCGAGCGACGCCTGATTCTTGATGAGCCACTCGGTCGCCAGCGCCTGATCGGCGAAGGACATGTCCATCACGCTCGCCGGGCTGGCTTCCGCCGCCGCCTGGCCGACGAGCCGCCCCTCCGCGAGGAGGTAGACGCGCTGGCCGCTGGGGAGCAGGTATTCCTCGGTGTTGTTGCGCACCATCTTGTGCGAGACGGCCGCTTCGCGCAGCCCCTTCACGTCAATCTCGACATCGAAGTGGCCGCTGTTGCAGAGCAGGACGCCTTCCTTCAGGTCCGCGAAGTGCGCGCGCGAGACGATCTCGGTGCCGCCCGTCGCGGAGACGATGATGTCCGCCTCCTTGACCGCCTCCGCCATCGGCATGACGCGGTACCCCTCCATCACCGCTTCCAGGGCGGCAATCGGCGAGACCTCGGTGACGATCACGTTCGCGCCCATTCCCTACAGCCGCAACGCGATGCCGCGCCCGACCCAGCCGTAGCCCGCGACGACCGCGACCATGCCCGCGATCAGGATGTTCGTCGCGCGAAGGATACCGTCCACCGTGTTCTGGCCGGTGCCGTAGCGGTTGTCGAAGAAGCGCTTGGTCGGCGTGTCGTTGACGGCGACGACCGGGAACTTGAGGATGCCGTTCCGCTCCATCGAGCGGACGCGGATGACGCCCGTCGTCGTCTCCTCCATGCCGCCGATCACGCGGCCCAACGTCTCGCCGCCCATCTCGTGGAGCTTGACGATCAGGTCCGCGCCGTCGTCCATCGTCAGTTGCGGTTTGTGCGAGAGCACCTGATCCACATGGCGGTAGTACGTCTGCACGTCCTCGCCGTAGTAGGCGTAGACCGGGATCTCCTCGTGCGCGACGAGCGTGGCGCAGACGTCGTCGCGCGTGGAGAGCGGGTTCGAGGCGCAGAGGGCGATCTCCGCGCCGCCCGCCTTCAGCGTCCGCAGCAGCACCGCCGTCTCCGTCGTGATGTGCAGGCTGACCGCGATGCGCAGGCCCTTCAAGGGCTGCTCCTTCGCGAACCGCTCGCGGATCGTCTGGAGGACGGGCATCTGCCGCTCCGCCCAATCGGAGCGCATCCGCCCCTGCTCCGCCAAACCGATGTCCACAATGTCGTAATCAACCGTCGTTGCCGTCATTCCCACCTCCGAAAGCCGACGAATCTCACCTTTGGAGCAATCTCCACGGAAGATACTACATCACTGTCGGCCTTTTGTCTACACATCATCCGTGGTTGCCAAATGAGGGAGGGCGGTTCACGAACCGCCCCGACGAATCCCCGCACTTCTCCCCTCTCCATCGCGATGGAGAGGGGGCCGGGGGTGAGGTTCCCTAATCGTCCGCCAGCGCCAGTTCGCGGTCGGCGATCCCGGCGGCGGCGCGCAACGCCTCGGCCTTATCCGTCTTCTCCCAGGGCAGATCGAGGTCGTCGCGACCGAAGTGGCCGTACGCGGCGGTCTGCTTGTAGATCGGGCGGCGCAGGTCGAGGGTGCGGATGATGCCGCGCGGCGTCAGGTTGAAGTGTTCGGCGATCAGCGACTGCAATTGTTCATCGGGGATTTTGCCGGTACCGAAGGTCTCGACCATGATCGAGAGCGGCTTCGGCACGCCGATGGCGTACGACAACTGCACCTCGAAGCGATCGGCGAGGCCCGCCGCGACGATGTTCTTCGCCACGTAGCGCGCCGCGTACGCCGCCGAGCGGTCCACCTTCGTCGGGTCCTTGCCGGAGAAGGCGCCGCCGCCGTGCCGCGCCATGCCGCCGTAGGTGTCCACGATGATCTTGCGGCCGGTCAGGCCCGCGTCCCCCACCGGCCCGCCGGTGACGAAGCGGCCCGTCGGGTTGATGTAGATCTTCGTATTCTCGTCCACCATGTTCGCGGGCAATACCGCGCGGATGACGAGCGCCTCGACATCCTTGTGAATCTGCTCCTGCGACACGTCCTCGGAGTGCTGCGTCGAGATGACGACGGCGTCCACACGCACCGGCTTGCCGAAGCGGTATTCGATCGTCACCTGGCTCTTGCCGTCCGGCCGCAGGTACGTCAGCGTGCCGTCCTTGCGCACCTCGGTGAGGCGGCGGGCGAGCTTGTGCGCCAGGGCGATCGGCAGCGGCATGAGTTCGGGCGTCTCGTTGCACGCGAAGCCGATCATCATCCCCTGATCGCCCGCGCCGACCTCGTCGCCGTCGAGGCTAACGCCGCGCGAGATGTCCGGCGACTGCTGGCCGATGGCGACGGTCACGCCGACGCTGCCGCCGTCGAAGTGGCAGTTCGCCTCGCGCGTGTAGCCGATCTGCTGGATCGTCTGCCGGATGAGGGCGGGCATGTCCACGTACGCCTCGGTCGTGATCTCCCCGATCACCGCGACGAGCCCCGTCGTCGTGGCGGATTCGCAGGCGACGCGCGCCTGCGGGTCCTGCGCGAGGATGGCGTCGAGGATGGCGTCCGAAATTTGGTCGCACATCTTGTCCGGATGCCCCTCCGTCACCGATTCCGAGGTGAAGAAGAGTTTCTCCGATTGCATGAACGTCGTACTCACCAACTACTCCCTTCGGTCGCTTCAGGACTGAGGACTCAGGACTGAGGACTGAGTTCTCTTACTCCCTCCGCCTTCCCCAATTACCGCAATGTTGCCGTTACGGTTTCCCTCAGTCCTGAGTCCTCAGTCCTCAGTCCTTCGCCGAAACTCTCTTCGTAGCGCGCCGCGAACTCTGCCCATGTGTAGGCGTGGGCCTGCGGGCCGTACAGTTCGATCGCGTAGGTCGCCGCCTGCGCCGCGACGCGCCCGGTGGTCGCCCAATCCCAGCCGCGCACCATGCCCGCGAGCAGCCCCGCGCAGTAGGCGTCGCCGCCGCCCGTCGGGTCCACGACTTCGCGCGCCGGGGCAATCGGAATAGTATAGGTCGCCTCGCGCGTGCGAATGAGGCTCCCCTCGCCGCCGAGCGTCTTGACGAGCGCGCCATCGGGGGCGAGTGCGGCAAGCATATCGTCTTCGGAGAGGCCCGTCTTCTCGCCCATCGCCGCGAACTCGTAGTCGCTGCCGAGGAAGACCGCCGCGCCCTTCAAGCCGTCCGCGAGCGCCGGGCCGTCCATCACCGTCGTCTGCCAGGCGGGCATGTAGACGAAGGGGACGCCGAGCGCGCGGCATTCCTCCGGGAACCGCTCGATCGCCTCCGGCACGGTCGGCCCGATCAGCGCCACCTTAATTGCGGCGGCATCGAGGTTGTGGAAGGAGGTCAGGTCGCTCCGCGCCATCGCGCCCGCGTAGAAGCCCATCACCGTGTTGTTCTTCGTGTCCGCCGTGATGAAGCAGGAAGCGGTCATCTCGTCCGGCACGCCGATCACCGGCGCGGTGTCTACGCCGATCTGTTCGAGGTAGGCCCGGTAGGCGTCGAAGTCGTCCGCCCCCGCCGTGGCGAGGATCGAGCAGGGCTGCTGGAGGAGCGCGAGCGAGTAGGCGATATTCCCCGCGACGCCGCCGCGCTGCTTCTTCATCTTCTCCACGAGGAAGGAGATGCTGAGGACGTGGACCTTGTCCGGCATGATGTGGTCCCGGAAATCGCCGGGGTAGTCCATGATGAAATCGTACGCGAGCGACCCGGTTACGACGACCTCGCGCGGTCGTCGCACCGTGCCACTCCCTGTCATGCCATCGTCTGCCATGCGACCTTCTTCCTGATAATCGTTCATGCAGGTACCGTGGCGGGCGTCGCACCCGCCATTGTCCGTATCGCCTCGCTATAAGGAAAACGCAGAATCTCCGCATCCGTGATGATTGCGGCGGTCCCGATGCCGAGCTGCGAAAGCCGGAGAATGGCGCGAGCGGAGCGCGTGGCGGCATCCAGCCAGACGTCATCTCCCGAAGGCGCGAGCGCCGAATGAGGTAGCGAGAGGCCGAGCGCTTCGCCGA